>NZ_JAVJQN010000068.1:0-12060 GCF_040218245.1 Coleofasciculus sp. E1-EBD-02
ACGTTCCTATCAAGACATATTACTCAAAGCCAACCGAACCACAAAAATTTTGTCGGGATTGGGATTAATCTTAATGGCTGGATGGTTAGTGATTGTATTTGGGGTAAGAGCGATTTGATTGAATAATCGGGTGGCGATGAAGAGTGCGATCGCTACCCTTCTGTTGGGATAGTGCAGCGGTTATTTTCTACAGTTTGGACGCTAACAATTTCATTTGATGGGGGATTTTTTCATAGATTCATTAGCTCATGATAACAATCACACTTAAATTTAGGCACATACACTTACCCCCATTTGCCTTGCTATCATCTCGCTAAGATGAGGATAAACTGTATTAACGGCTACGATTAACCCTCCTTGTCCACCTCATCCTCTCCACCAATCAAAGCAACTCCCCACTACGAAACCCTAACAGGCGTGGTGGAACGATTAACCTATCATTCCGCTGAATCCGGCTATACTGTCGCCCGTTTACAACGCCCCAAAGCCAAAGAACTAACCACCATTGTTGGCAGTTTCGCCAACATCCAACCTGGACAAACCCTGCAACTCACCGGATTTTGGCGGGATCATCCTCAGTATGGTACTCAGTTTCAAGTTACCCAATACAAAGAAACCAAACCCGCCACCTTAACGGGAATTGAAAAATATCTGGGAAGTGGACTCATCAAAGGCGTTGGACCCGTTACCGCTAAACGGATTGTCGCCCATTTTGGACTCGATACCCTAGATGTCATCGAAAATCACATCGAACGACTCGTCGAGGTAAAAGGGATTGCTAAAAAGCGCATCCGCATGATCCAACAGGCGTGGGAAACCCAGAAAGCGATTAAAGAGGTGATGGTATTCTTACAAGGACATGGGGTTTCTACCACCTACGCGGTGAAGATTTATAAGCAATATGGGGAACGTGCGATCGCCACCGTCTCTGAAAACCCCTATCAACTCGCCGCCGACATCTATGGAATAGGCTTCCTCAGCGCCGATAAAATCGCCCGAAACTTAGGCGTTCCCGCTGATTCGGAATTTCGCTACAGCGCCGGATTGGTTCATAGTTTAACAGAAGCCGCTGAAGATGGACATTGCTATTTACCGCAACCGGAACTGATTAAACGCACCTATTCCCTACTGATAACCGACTCTCATACCCCAGACGAAGATGCGATCGCCCGAATCATCACTCACACCAGTGAACAACAAAACCTAGTGATCGAGACTCAGCCCGATGCACCACCCCTGTGTTATAAACCCACATTTTACTACACCGAACAGAATCTAGGACAAAGACTGGCACAGCATCTACGCCATCAAAACCCCGTAGACTTACCCCGTGTCCGCAACTGGATCTCTCGGTTTACCGCCAGCCGTTCGATTCAACTCTCCCCCCAACAGCAGCAAGCCGTAGAAATCGCCGCCTCTGCGCCATTAATGATTCTCACTGGAGGACCCGGCTGTGGCAAAACCTTCACCACCCATACCATCGTCTCCCTGTGGAAAGCCATGGGTAAATCCCTGGGGTTAGCTGCACCCACGGGACGCGCGGCGCAACGGTTAACGGAAATGACGGGGTTAGAAGCCAAGACGATTCATCGGCTGCTATCCTTTGACCCCAAGACAATGAGTTTCCACTATGACGCCGATAATCCCTTACCTTATCAGGCGATTGTAGTCGATGAGGCGAGTATGCTGGATTTATTCTTGGCGTATTCCCTGCTGAAAGCCGTCCCCCAGGAGGCTCAATTGCTGCTGGTGGGAGACATTGACCAACTTCCGTCAGTGGGTCCCGGAAATGTCCTCTCGGATTTAATCCATTCTGGTCAAGTCCCGGTGGTACGATTAACCCAGGTACTGTATTCGTCATCAAATAAACTGAGCTGCCTGTATTCGTCATCAAATAAACTGAGCTGTTCCATAAGGTAGCCCCTCGGAATACGATATATTTTAGCAATTCTTTCAAGGGTTTCGGGTCTTATTAGGGCTTCACCTGATTCAAAAATCTCTACAATTTTTAAACGTAGGGAGCGAGGTAATCTTTGTAACGCTCTATCATTAATCCTTTTCATCAAATGGTTGATATCGGAGGAATGAATTTTTATTTCTTCATTATCTAGAGTTAGGATAGCGGATTCAAAGCGAAAGAGACTTAGTGAGTGCCAACGTCCCGCTAGGAGATTGAATAATATACGAAGAAATGTAGTTTTACCGGAACCATTTTCACCAACGAGGATTAGAGTATTGTCGCTGATACGAGCATCAATACGCTTGTTCGTTCCGTATAGTCCAATTATTTGTATTCTCTGAAGGTTTGCGCTCATCTTAAGATAACCTCTTGCAAATCAGCCCATATACTCAGACATTACTGGGAGCGGAACTGCAGCTACGACTTCCGCCATTCCCACGGGGGAATCGCCCCATTAGTGCGATCGCTGTCTGGTTAGATTAGTGTGAGCATGGCAAAATAGTAAGGAAGCTTTTGATTATCAAATAGACTCCATCTTTTTACAAGACAACAATGAATCGCCTCAATTTATGATCAAGCCCAGAGACCTCAAAAAGATTACCCAAAAACTTTTGGATTTAACCAAACAGGTTCATCTCCAAGAGTCACAAAATAAATCGTCGCACCGGATAAATTTTTTTGCTGGCAAGCACCCATTTTCACCTAGCGATCGCACTCTAACACAAGCTTGGCGGGAACATTCTAGCAATAGCTTTCCATTCCTCCACTAGCGCCGTCTCTCCTGGTCTTATCTTGCGCCCGTTCAACTCAGGGTGACGGGCATAGAATACCACGTCTGTTAGTGCTGTAACTGTTTCCCCATAATCCTCCACTTCATAGCCATAGGTTCCGGGTTCTGCGTAGCAGTAAGGTAATTCCATCCAAACAAGCCTGTCTCTCAAAACCTCTCGAATAGCCAACCACTCTTTTTTGTACTGAGTTTGATGAGGCTGGATACTCCTGTTCAACATTTCTGGGTGAACATTCCAAAAATATGAGTCAGTGGACTGGTCTAGTACAGACGTAGGAACGGACGCAAGTGCTTGACTACCGAAAACAACTGAGGCGACAATAATGGATAAGCCGAGAGATTTGATTTTGAGCATTTTACTGGGTCAGTCAAGAAAAAATAAAGGTGCTTTGAACTTTGGACAAGTCAATTTGTACTGTCGCCTTAAACATCTTTCCTGGCTCGGAACTCACCAGCTTTAAAAAACATCTAGATATCTTTGAACAAGCCAATCTCAAAGTCATTCATCATTCAATTCATGATTATCGACCTACTCTAGAAGCCTGGTTCAATCGTTTAGTGGCTAACCAAACAGCAGCCATTGAATTGGTCGGGGTTCAGAATTATAATAAATATCAGTGCTACTTAGCCGAAGCTTGGCGTTTGTTTAATGACCGGGATCTAATGCTGATGCGGTTTGTCCTCAAGAAGCCTTAACTGGTCGAGTATTGCCTAATGTATAGCAGTCGCCAAGGCGATTAGGACACAGCAAAATGCGCCAAACCTTGACCAGTCAATCTCTTCCCTTCTGCCCGGTTGGTGAGCGTTCGACTGAACTTCGACAGGCTCAGTTGCCGCGCTCACGCCGAAGTCCTGCCGAACCACTGCCTTCTGCCCTCTGCCTTTTGCTATAACCCACGCTCCAGGTTGACAAACGTGACATTATACATACTAATTTGCCCCGGGTTACACGCTTGTTCCATGAACCTTCAATCTACATCATCTTGTTAGTCTAAGACTCAGAACGATTAACACTATATTCGGGAACCCGATTATCCAAACCCACAGATTCCAACAGATCTATCCAATCCGCTTCAAGTTGAGGATTATCTGGATAACGCTCCCGTAATTGCGCCAGCGAACTCACTGTTTCTGTCCAAATTCCATAATCTGCATACACTTTCGGGTGGTTCATCTCTGGCGTTTTGGCTAATTCTTGCACCAGAGACTCTTCTTTGGCAATTCGCTTCACCACTCCTTGTATAGTAGGATCTAAACTCCCATCATTCGGATCATAGGGTATGGTAAAATACCAATTGTAGGTTTGATCAACCTCTAACAAATCCTGCTCTGAATCAATTTGAGTGGTTTCGGGTAGACTAATACGAACAAATCCCGGAACTTTGTCTTGCAGGGAGATAGCTTTTTCATAAATGACTCTATCACCTTTTCCATTAAGCAGTGTAAACTGAGCTTCCTTTACGGGAAACTTACTCTCACCCACATAAACTAAAAATGTTGGATTTGCCTCTACCGTCAACTCAACCGGAATTTTATCAGGTGTCGGTAACTGTGGTAATAAAGGTGTTAAATTAACTTGAGCTTTACCAGCACACCTTGCCATTCCTCCTGAAAGGCGTCGAGTTTCCTGGCTTCTCCACCGTTTGAATTGTAGACCCTTATGACCTGCGACTAAGGTTTCTGAAAACGTCCGATTTTCCTGATTAGATGAACTCGGCTTAAAACCAGCGCTCGCCCTAGTGCTGGCACTCATCACCAATCCCCAGAATACCATCAGGGAAAACGTTTTCAGACCGAACAATAGCTTTTTCATGGTACTATTTTGGTGCTTTTTCCTTGAAACCTTTTGCCATCTGCCTGTACTGAGTGTTTTTTGATTGAACCTTCCTATTCATCATCTCCATCCCAATCCTCGTCTTCCTCCCAATCTTCCTCTTCATCCCAATACTGTGAAGGCGCTTCACCATACCGTTTTAGAATCTGGGGCATTTTGATTTTGGCATTAGGCGGCTGAATTTCTTCGAGTTGCATATCAAACTCCCAATGATCACCAAAATCAAAGAGAAATATCATCCTGTCCCCCGGTTGTAGTGGCAATTCACCCACACAAACCTCTGCTGTTGAAGGCAATTCGTCGCAGTAGGGATGACTTATCTGTCCCCTACGACCCAAGCGGTCTTTGTAAATAAATTGATGCAAATGGTCATGATCAAAGTCAAAGGCATCCAGGATACTATCGCTTAACCCCTCTAATTCAAAATTGGCGGGAATGGCAATGCGCCGCCAAGCCTTTTCCAGGGACACTTTAAAAACATAAATCCCATCCGTGAACTCGTTATTTGTCAGAACTAAATTATTTTTCCATTCCGGAAAGAAGGGTTGAAAATGGGGTTGTAACTCTCCGAAGGTGACATTGACCTTACCCTGAGACTCCCAAGTAAAATCTTTTTTACCACAAAGGGTAAACAAAAACCGCACCATAGCATCACCAAAGGGCAAGGGATGTAAATGAGTAATCCGCCATCCTTGTCCCGCTTCGGGTTGTCCCGATTCCACGGAGAGGAAGCCAAATAAATCCAGAAGGGCGATGTTGTAAAGTCCTGGCGAATAGGAGAATTCCTTTTGGTCGCTATATTTGGCAATGCTGAAGCCGTTTTCAGGAAGTCTTGACCAAAATTGGACGCATTTGAACAGGTTTCCCATTAAATCATAGCGTTCTCCTAAAATTTCTTCATTCCCAAAAATCATCCAAGCTTCCAGGAGAGTGAAATAGCGTTCGGTAGGGTTAAGGTTTGTCCAGGATTGGAGTACAGTTTCATCTAAAACCAGGATTTGTTTTTTTCCCTTGCGTTTAACTTGAGATAGCCCAGAGGCGCGTAATAATAAATAGAGTCCATTGATGTAGGGGTATGACTTTTGTTGAGGGCGTTTGAGATTAGTTTGGATGGGATGACTCAGACGGGAGTTAATTTCAGGTAGCAACTTAAGGGGAAAGACGTTATTTCTGCCACTGACTTGAGTTCCATTGGGGTGCAGGAAGTCTAGCAGGCTTTGAAAGTCACACAGAATGGTGCCAGGACTATTTTCATCAATAGAACATTGCTGAAGTCGCTGTTGGTGTTCCTCACTGAGGGGAGGAATGGATGGGTCGAGTACCTGGGCGTATAACTGTGAGAGTAGGTCTTCCATAGTCTGGTTATGAAACTTAGATAAAAAGCTGATTTGTCCAATGTCCGTGGAAACCATGGGGAATAGGGTGACTCAGCTTTAACTTTGCCATGGGGTCTTTTGTCAGATCACGGGCATCCAGAACCAATAATTCTGAGCAATGTTCAGCCGCATTATAGACCAATGTCAAAAGCCAACCATCATCCTCCGTGGAGGCATTGGGTGAGGGAATAAACATCGGTTCTGTAACAAAACTATAAGGGGCAACAGAAAAATCTTGTTTGTCTCCGGTATGCATATCAATTTTACGGATGCCCTGTTGTAAGATGCTGCCTATAGATTCATCAGCACAATTGAGATACACATAACGATATTCATACCCCTGTTTTTCAGGATGAATGATGGGCATTTCTAAGGGAGTTGTTTCTAAGGTTTTGTAACTGACCTGTTCTTGAACTATGTCAATCTCAAAGCGCAATAATTGCCCTTTAGGGAGATGGGAAAGGTCTAGATCGTCTTCTCGAAAATTTATACTTGAATCGGTTTCAAAGAAGGAATCATAACAAATAGAGTCCAAATAAAGTTTTCCCTCTTTTTCCCAAGCATTTACATGGTGAAAAACAAAGAAAGGATCGGTTTCAAGGATTTTCATTTCATGGGGAGATTGACGAGAAATCACGATCAGCTTAGTTGGGGATTGATTGTCAAATTTTAAGCATTCAGCAATACTTTTCTGTCCGAACAGGAATGGCAAGGGCTGAATTTTAAAGGGAACATGGAAGAAAATATAATAATGAGGAGTAATCAACATATCATGCAGCAGAGGGAAGCCGGAAAGCTGATGTTGATGGGTGGCTAAGAGTTTCTCCGATTGGTCGATTTCCCAGATATGTAGCTGACTTGGTAAGTTGGTGACAACGCCAAAATTAATGAGAATTTTTTGTTGGGTTTCTGGGCCATAGAAAATTTTTGGATGAGCGGAAAACGGTTGATTGGGTTTCAAAATACCGTTTAAGGTATCGAGTCCTTTCGTATCTAGAGTCGCTGGGTCTAGATGATGGGGATTGCCGCCTTCCCAAAGTGCCAAAATTTTATTATGCCAATAGATAACACTGGTATTGGCTACATTTTTAAACCTTAAATCAAAGATATTTTTTAGCCAACCACCAGGTTTCTGTGTGCCAAAACCTCTGTAGAGAATCTTGCCAGCAGCTTGTTCTTTGACATATCCTTCTGTGCGGACAAATTTGTTTTTGAAGTGTACGTTTCCCTCTTTGAAGGAAAAGGCACAAATCATACCGTCTCCGTCAAAGGGATGAGCAATGGGCTGCCCGTTAATCTCGAATAGTCCTGGACCATTACGAAAAAAGGTTCCTTTAAGTTCAGGGGGAACTTGTCCTTCAATATCATTAATCCAGTAGCTATATTCATGGGGCTGAGACTCATAACCTTTCTGCCATGCTTTAATAATTTCCGACTGTAGAGGCTGGTTGCGGGTTACTTGAGTACTCATACACAAAGACGGGTAAGTAGCGTTATCGGGATTATAGTGCCATTGGCATGGTCAACTCAACCCATCCGAATACTGCTTGCTGACAAATATGAGACATGGGTAGAAGGTTATCTGAATTGGGATGAGGGGACAACTCCAGGGAAGCGATCGCACTTTCCCAGGTTGACCCATCTAATCCCATCAAACCAAGCGTTCCCAGGGGTCGTCGAACAGAGCAACCCGTTATCAATTAAGGTCTCGACACGACACGAATCGGCATGCGATCGCGCGGGAATACCGTCAAAAATAGGATTGCTATATCTACCATTTTCTACAATTTTCCCCGCAACAGTTCAGAACCCTATCTTTTCGCCAGGTTAGCGGGGGAAATTTGTGCGCCATGGCGCACAAATTTGCGATTGACCACAATCGCACCTTCGTATAAACATTACAACCCCGATAAATTCCTCCGCTCAAGAGGACAACTGGATTAATCCCCCAAACAAAAACCCGAAATTTCCTCACCAAGCGACTTCCCGCGATTTTTTTAGTCGCCTTACTTAGGGTTTGCTGCACAACCCAAAAACCATTAGCCATCAATACTTTGAGTAGCATTGACATTGGCTCATCTTCCAGGAAAGAGAATAAAACTCATCAAAACCCTTGTACCACTATCACTGAAAATGTACCCTTGCTCCCCCAGCTTCCCCGGCTTCCCCCGCTCCCCCTCACCACACCACTTATTCAGCAGCCCCTACTTATGTACGATCGCGCTCCTGATTAAATTTTCGTCGTGCCTACTTCCCCCAGATCATATATCGATATATGATGCTCCAATAGCACTCAACTTGCCTAGATATGCAAATTCGACTGGCGGTAATCAGCAATGCTGGTGGCAGTGGAAAAACCACACTTTCAGTTCATCTGGCTTATGAACTGGCAAAGCGCAGATTCAAAGTAGCGCTCATGGATCTCGATCCCCAAGGATCACTGACCCTCTTTTGTGGGTTAACACCACCTGAACCCGAACAAACACTAGCGGCTGTACTGAACGATAATTTTGATGGCTCTTGGCCTCTAATTCCGTGCTGGACGAATCACATCGACAACGTTGCCATCTGCCAAGGAGGAATGATACTAACCCAAACCGCAGATGAACTTGTCTTACATAAACGGGGAGCCTACCTATTAGATGACAGCTTAACCGACCAACCCCTCGAACACGATCTAATTATTTTTGACTGTCCAGCCACCCTGGGTCCTCTACCCTTGATGGCATTAGCTGCCTGCACCCATATCGTAGTTCCCGTGCAACTCGAACCCAAATCCGTTCAAGGAGCGGCTCGTTTACTGGAGTGGTATTACTATCACTGCCGACACCTGCGCCTCAAACCCCAACCAGAGATTTTAGGATTTGTACCCTGCCAATATGACCGCAAAAGAGCCGTTCACCGACAGCTTAATCAGTCATTGCCACTTCAGTTAGAACAGATGGGTATCCGCACCTTTCCAGCTATTCGCAATAGTACTGAATTTGCCAATGCTAGCGGACAAGGATTACCCTTACATCTTCACCGCCCTTCCCATTCAGCGTTGGCTGATTTTAAAGAAATCGCTTCCTCTTTAGCATCAATAATTTGAATGGTGAATGAATTATCATGAGTAACCGTAAAGCACCTGACTTAACCAGTTATTTTTCAGCCGCCAAGCAGTCTCAACAGCTATCAGAAGCTGAGGAAGAAATTCAGCGTCTCAAGATAGAAATTGAAGAACTCCGAGCGGCGGGTTCAAACGAATTAGAAACTCAACTCGCTGCCCTGCGAGAGCAATTGGAATCAACCGCAGGCATTTTGTCCATTCCCATCGAACAAATTCAACCAAACCCAGAGCAACCCCGACAAACCTTTTTAAGTGAGAGTGTCGAGTCCATGTCCCGCTCTTTGGAGAAGGATGGACAACTTGAACCAATTATTTTAATGCGGCGAGGTGATTTAGTCATCTTTGATGGGGAACGGCGCTGGCGCAGCGCTAGAGCTTTGGGTTGGCAAAATCTCCATGCCGTGATTATTTCCGAACCCGTTGCCTTGCACCGGAAAGCACTACTAACATCGTTACATCGAGAAGACCTCAATCCCCTGGATAAAGCTGAGGCAATTGTACGAGAGTTAGCGGATAATACAGATATAGAGGCGGCAGACATTCCCCGGATTCTCAATACAGCCGTGCGACGATTAAATGCCCAAAAACGCATGAGTCAAGTTGTTGAACTGATGACAGCTACGGAGGATGTCCAACAGCAGGGTCTAGCGGACTTGGGTTTAGAGGAGCGAGAACAGGCGGTGTTAGGACTCCTGCTGGATTTACAGCTCAATCCCGCCTCAGTTGATGCCAATATTTTCCCGATGTTAGGTTTAGCATCTGACCTGAAAGCGGCAGTTCGGGAATCGGGACTTAAAGGAGTGCATGGGATGGCGCTGGCTAAACTTAATGGGAAAAACTTAGGGAAAATGGAGGACGAAGCTCTTGCTATTCGAGTTCAGGTAACCCAGAGGGTTATTGCGGAGAAATTGTCTGCCACGAAAACCCGAAAATTAGTCAACGAAACTATCGCATCTCAGGCGAAAGAGGATGTCAAGTTGTCCCAAAACATCAAGCAAGTTGCTAAAGTGACCGGGAATTTGCAAAAGCTTTCCAGCGAAACCCTGGCTGCTGCTGAGATAGACCAACTCACTCAATTGCAGGAAATCCTGAAACAAAAATTGGCAGAAATAGAAAAGATTGTGAAAGGTGAATAATATATTTGGGAGATGCAAAAAATTAACATAATGGAAATAACTATGCCAGAAGTACAGCTTCTTTCTCCCAGACAACTTGCTCTGTCTATTCAGCTAGACCTGCAAAAAATCCAACCTTACTGTGGTACACCCATAGCGGCTGTCTACGCAGATAGTCTGTTGCGAACCTTGAGGACTATTCGCGATCAGTTTCCCTTTGAACCGTTGACCGAAGTCCTGATGGCTTTTTACGACGCGATCGCCTTTCAGAATCGCTGGATTGACTATCAGGCTAATCAGTATAAAGAAGTTGGCGATCTCCTCACGACTTTAGTTGATTCCCCACTGAGTAATGAAGATGTCGAACAAGCCATTTTACGTCTGGAAGATTTTGGCTTTGACACCCTACCCTTTGGGATAGAATTTAACTCCGGTATTGAGCTAGACAAGGATGAGAACTAAATAATATGCAAGTCCAGGATAGTCCTCAACATTTTCTCGATACCTCCGTTTTGCGTTCCCTGTTATTGGGGACTCAAGCTTATCAGCAGTATTTAAACTCCAATCTTGCCGAACGTCCCCTCTATATCTCCAACTATATACAAATGGAGATGAAACGCAGCTATTTGATGAATATTATCTCATTCTACTTTGTTCTGCGCTTAGAAACGATTCAAACAATTGGCGACGCGATAACGTTTTGGAGTAATCGATTTAAGACAAGCCAACTTAAGGCTATCCTTCAACTCGTTCCCCAACTGTTCAGTACGCACCAACTCGACTTGAGCCGTTCTCAAGATAAAGAAAAAGCCCTACAAATATTGGGACTCTATATTAAACGTTTTGAACTCCTGCTGAGGAAAAAATATGCCAACATCGGACAGGATGCTACAGCTTGCGCCCGTGCCATTGTTCCGCTCAAGGTTGAATTAAATAACCTGGCAGAAGGGTTGAAGCGGTTTACCGATGAGTTTGGTGATGTGGAAACCTGTCGAAGCCAATGTAAAATTGACGAATTTTTATTAGATCGCTATCGTCAAGAAGTTGAATCCTATATCGAACAGGCATCCCAACTGCCCAAAACTAATGAAACCCGGGGATTTATTAGGATTGCGGATAATTTAAGAGAAATCCTAGAACAAGGTGCAACAGCAACCTCCTGCAAGCGGTGTGAAAAAATTGGAGACGTTGTTATTGCCTTAAATGCACCTCGCCAGATGCGGCTGGAACACACAGATAATTCCTTTGACTACTTATGTCCACCTATCGAGCAGCCTCACTACAAGCATCCCTCCGAAAACCAGGTACTTATAGCCTTACCAAGGCAGGTTAGGACATTTTTACTGTTACCTGTTGCCTGTTGCCTGTTGCCTTTTGGGATAAACTTATGTCCTAACGTGTGTGCGTAGTGCTATACCGATGGTTCTGGCTAAACAGCAGGAGTAAATTCACGATTGATATCAAACTTAGTGACTGAACTTTAGACTAATTTGCGCGACCTGAACTGGTCGTTTAGAACGGGAAGCCTTCTTCCAAGTGCAGATTCACACCCGCTACCCTCACCGACAGAAATTGGCGGTTTCTGATTACTCCTTGGCGATCGCGCCTGGGTCTTCTGGCAGAAACCCTTAGAAATGTGCGCCATGGCGCACAAACTCTCCCCACCAAAAAGCGTCAGGTTCATCCTTGATAGCCGATATAATTTTGCTAACATTTGCTAACAATGCACTCTAACAGACAAGCTCTTAGAGAGGGGATATCTCCCAAAGCCCGCAGGAAAATCCCACGAGCGCCATTGATGTCCCTGTCCATCCGAAATCCATCACCACCAATAATGACTTTTTTTCCACCAAGATTAGAAATGATTTCACCTGTC
>NZ_JAVJQN010000083.1:0-6078 GCF_040218245.1 Coleofasciculus sp. E1-EBD-02
CTTCACAAGCTAACGACTCGACTGGTACGTGAAAATCAAACGATTGTTGTCGAAGATTTAGCCGTGAAGAATATGATGAAAAACCATAAGTTGGCTCAAGCAATTGCTGACGCAAGCTGGAGTGAACTGGTTCGTCAGTTGGAATACAAGTGCCAGTGGTACGGTCGGACACTGGTTAAGATTGACCGATGGTTTCCCAGTTCTAAGCGCTGTGGACATTGTGGTCACGTCGTTGATAAATTGCCGCTTAATGTTAGGGAGTGGAATTGCCCAGAATGTGGAACTCACCACGACCGAGACATTAATGCCGCAAACAATATTCTAGCCGCAGGGCTTGCGGTGATAGTCTGTGGAGCGAACATAAGACCCGATGGACATAAGTCCAAAGGGCAGTTGCGAAAAACCCCTCTCGCTAGTCAAAGGGGTAGGAAGCAGAAACCTAAATCGTGAGGTTTAGGAATCCCTCGTCTCCGGCGAGGGAGGATGTCAATTCGTCATTCGGATCGCCCCGACAAACCCTCAGATGGGTTTTGGACTTAAGCCAACGAGTGCGGCTTTTTTTTATGCTGGAAACAGGAATAATTAAAAAACTATGAATATGACCAGTCATAATCAGCCATCTGTAAAAATTGCCGTCGTTGGTGATGTTCACGATCAGTGGGAAGCCCAAGACGCGATCGCACTCCAAAAATTGGGTGTTGACTTGGTGCTGTTTGTCGGAGATTTTGGCAACGAGTCTGTGGGGGTGGTGCAGCGAGTTGCTTCTGTTGATCTGCCGAAAGCAGTAATTCTGGGAAATCATGACGCTTGGTATACCGCATCGGCTTGGGGACGGAAAAAATGTCCATACAACCGTCAACAGGAAAATTGGTTACACGATCAGTTAGAGGCGTTGGGAGATGCCCATGTAGGCTACGGATATCTGGACTTTCCCGAACTTCAACTTTCAGTCGTCGGGGGGCGTCCGTTTAGTTGGGGCGGATCAGCTTGGAAAAATCAAGACTTCTATCGGGATTGGTATGGAGTCAACAGTTTTGAGGAGTCCGTTGAACGAATTGTCGCCGCCGCCCAAGCCACAGACTACAACAGGATTCTGTTTTTAGGTCACAATGGACCAACAGGGTTAGGCGAGGACGCCGAATCGCCTTGTGGCAGGGACTGGCATCCCTTGGGCGGCGATCATGGAGACCCGGATTTTGAAACCGCGATCGCGCAAGTTCAGGCACTAGGAAAACAGATTCCCTTGGTCACCTTCGGTCACATGCATCACCGATTACGCCACACAACCAAGCGATTGCGAACGATTGTCACAACCCGTTCAGAGGGAACCGTGTATCTGAATTCAGCCAGTGTACCCCGAATTGTGCAAACGGAAACAGACCGACTGCGGAATTTTTCGCTGGTGTCTCTGGAAGCGGGTGGGGTTGCTTCAATTTCTCTGGTTTGGGTGGGAAATGACTATTCTGTCGTACTCGAAGAGTTTCTCTATCGGCGTCCTCAACCCGTTAGCGGACAATTTGTTTCCAGACACTCGCCATGAACGCTCAGGCTTGGTATTATAGATAAGCCTGGAGAGGTGGCAGAGTGGTCGAATGCGCTCGACTTGAAATCGAGTGACCCAAAAGGTCCGTGGGTTCGAATCCCACCCTCTCCGTTCCGGTTGGGGAAGCTGGGGAAGCTGGGGAAGCTGGGGGAGCTGGGGAAGCTGGGGAAGCTGGGGAAGAATTGTAGAGACGTAGCATGCTACGTCTGGAAGCTGGGGAAGCTGGGGAAGCTGGGGAAGCTGGGGAAGTTAACTCAAAACTCTACCTTACCTATTGCCTATTCCCTGTTCCCCGTTCCCTGTTCCCTGTTCCCTGTTCCCTTTCCTAACCAAAATGTCCCGCTTTAGACCGATAACCCTGATACTGATGACTTATAACCTATGCAGGTAGAGTTTCGCGAGTATAACCCATTTGATTTGTGGATCTGGCTAGAGTTTGCCACTGTTCCTTCCCCCATGGAAAAAGATTATATTGAAGAGTTATTCAATTCCTGGTTTTACCTGGGGAAATTGGGCGGATTTGATGCGGAGAACCTGCAAGTGCAGGAAACAGGTGTGGATATTAGCTATATGGACTATGATGACCGAGAGACAGATAGCACCCTCATGGCGCTGATGCATAATCAAGGAGACTTTGATTATCAGGGAACCTGGGGACGCTGCTGGTTTGACTTAGGCACATCCGATGCGATCGCACTTGATGTTCTGATCAATGCCCTGAAGCAACTGTCTAAAGAATATGTTCACATCGAACGAGTCATCATCGGCGGTGAAAATGAAGATTGGCCCACAAAAAGCCGCCAAGAGTCTTTATTTTACGAATCTCAGGATAACGGACGAGTGAATTAAAACGTATTAGGTAGGGACGGGTTTTACCGATAATTTGACTAAACCCGCCTCCTCATTCAGATAATGTCCGGCAAATCAGCCCTAATAAAAAAGCCCAAAAGCCTTGCTGTTACAGCATTTTTTGTTATTAGGGTCAATTAACCGGACTTGATATCAAACCTTAAACGCCAAACGTCAACACATTCCTCCTTGTCTCCCTGCACTGGGGCTTGTTTCACCGAAACATGCTGCTGACTGAACTGTCTTCATGAATGCGCCAGATGGTTTCTCCTAACAAGTTAGCGACGGAAAGCACCGTAAGCTGCTCAAAATAATTGTCTTGAGCAACTGGAATTGTATTGGTAACAATCACTTCTTCAAAGATTCCACTGGAGAGGCGTTCAATCGCAGGTGGCGAAAAGACGGCATGAGTCGCACAAGCATACACTTGTCTCGCTCCCTCTTGACGCAGAATCTTGGCACCCGCAGCAATCGTCCCCGCCGTGTCAATCATATCGTCTACCAAAACAGCCGTTTTGCCCTTGACATCTCCAATCACATTCATAACCTCTGCCACATTATGGGCTTGTCGTCGCTTGTCAATAATGGCTAAGGGCGCATCATCCAGCTTTTTGGCAAAAGCCCTGGCTCTAGCTACGCCACCCACGTCAGGGGAAACAACCACCAGATCAGGGAGTTGCTTGCTCGCCAGATAGTCCAAGGTTACTGGAGAACCGTAGACATGATCGAAGGGAATATCGAAATACCCTTGGATTTGGGCAGAATGTAAATCCATCGCTAATACCCGATTCGCGCCCGCCTCAGTAATCAAATTTGCCACTAACTTAGCGGTAATTGACTCTCGTCCGGCGGTTTTGCGATCGGCTCTGGCATAACCGTAGTATGGAATAACAGCAGTAATCTGCCGTGCCGATGCTCGCCGACAGGCGTCGATCATAATCAGCAATTCCATCAGGTTATCGTTTACCGGATGGCAACTCGGCTGAATTAGGTAAACGTCGCACCCACGAATGGATTCTTGAATTTGAATGTATAACTCGCCATCGGCAAATCGTTTGCGAACCATTGGTCCAATGTCCATGCCCAAATAGCGAGCAACTTCTTGTGCTAGTGGAACATTAGCAGACCCAGAAAACAGTCGAAGACGATTATTATCCGCGATTAGCGGCAGCGTAGGCTGAAGCGTTAACGTTGCAGAACGGCTCACAGCAGACCCTCGAAGCTCATTTCAAGGCAATCTTAACATTTGCTGTTGTCTATGGTTCTAAGTAGGTGGGGACAATTAAAGGCGGGCGGTGGGGATCGTCATTGGTCATTGGTCATTGGTCATTTGTAAAGGTTTGAGGATTATTGACAAAACTTAATACAATTTCATTTTCTTTTGTCCGACTATTTAGTCTAACTATCCACTGAAAAGAGGGTTTCCTCAAGAGTCACAGATAAAATAACTGTAATAAATGCCAGGAAGTGACCGTCTTCTCATAAAATTTAGACGGGTAGACCATCCTGTTTTCCCCGACACTCCAATTCACAAGCTCATGGAACAACCGATCGCCTCTGGAACTATTCTGCAAGCCCGTTACCACTTGATCCGAGTTCTGGGTCAAGGAGGATTCGGTCGAACTTACCTGGCGGAAGACCTGAATCGGTTTAAAGAACTGTGTGTGCTCAAAGAATTGATTCCGCCTCAGACTGAAGCCTATACGTTGGAGAAGTCCAAAGAACTGTTCCAACGGGAGGCAACCACCCTCTATCAAATCAAACACCCGCAAGTCCCCGAATTTCGAGCCACGTTTGAGGAGGATGGGCGGTTTTTCTTGGCACAAGACTACGTTGAGGGGAAAACCTATCGCGAGTTACTCAATGAGCGCCTAGAACAGCTAGCTGGCAATTCTACATCCGGCACGGAAGCCGTAGGGATTCCCACACCGCCTCAAAATACACCCATGGGGAACCCCGTCTTCTCCGAAGCCGAAGTTAAACAGCTACTCCAGCAATTATTGCCCGTATTAGAACATATTCACACTAAGGGGATCATCCACCGCGATATTACTCCCGATAATATTATTCTGCGCCAGGGCGACCAACTCCCGGTATTAATTGATTTTGGTGTGGTCAAAGAACTCGCTACTCGTTTGCAGTCGCCGGATATGGCAACCCCAGCCACAACAGTTGGCAAACTGGGTTATGCTCCCAGCGAACAAATTCAAACTGGAAAATCCTATCCCAGTAGTGACCTCTATTCCCTAGCCGTTACTGCCGTGGTGCTACTGACAGGCAAAGAACCCAGGGAGTTACTGGATAATACCCAGTTAACCTGGAATTGGCAACGATGGGTGACGGTAAGTGACGACCTTGCCCGGATTCTGAACCGGATGCTAAGTTACAGACCGGGCGATCGCTATCCATCTGCAACAGATGTATTACAAGCACTGCAATCTCCAGCCCCTCCAGCCACCCCCGCACCAGAACCAGACGCCAACGTCTCAGGGATGGCAACCGTAGCCGTAGGACGGCGTCCGGAACCGCAGACACCACCCGCGAGAACACCCGCGCAATCAGAACCTGTGATTCCTGAACCCAGTAACGACTCGATTTGGGAAAAGCCTGGGATGGTTGTGGCAATTGGTGCAGTACTTGCCGTGATTGCCGGGTTGGGTTCTTGGGCAATTGCTAATCGACTAAGACAGGAACCGACTCCCCCAGAAACAATTGTGGAGTCTCCGTCTCCTTTGCCCACCGAAACTGAATCTCCCTCACCTTCACCCAGTCCCACCGAATATAGTCAAACTCTGGATTTGTCTCCTGAGAAAGAACTGTCTATCGAAAGCTCATTACAGCCGAATACTATTGTTAAATACCAGATTCAGGCGGAACAAGACCAGACGTTGGAGGCGTTTATTCCCACAGAAGGGGTATATATGACTGTCCTTGGACCCGACGAGCAACCCTTGGGCGATCGCGCCACACGGGTGCAGCAATGGCGAGGTCAACTTCCCTATACCGGAGAATACACGATTCAATTAAGTTTAATTCCGGAACTTCCAGAAACTGAGTACCAACTCAATTTAGACTTAACGGAAGCCCCCGAACCCACACCTTCGCCAACGGAAAGTCCATCTCCGTCTCCATCTCCATCTCCATCCCCATCTCCATCTCCATCCCCATCCCCCTCTCCCTCTCCCTCTCCCTCTCCCACTTACGAAACCGAACGACTGATCATTCCTGAAGGAGAACAGGCAATTCAGTTTCAAGGTCAAACCAGACCCCAACGGGTAAAACGGTATCGCGTCAACGTGGAATCCAATCAGCAACTAGCGGTAGATGTTATTCAAGGTGATGTCACGTTAAATATCCGCAATCCTAATGGTCAGTTAATTGAAGATGCCTCAAACATCAACTTTTGGCAGGCACAATTGCCTCAAGGGGGCAACTATATCATTGATGTGATTGCCCAAAGACCAACCACTTTCACTTTGGGTGTCAGTCTAACCAACCGCTCGTAAATGTCTACCCATACCTACCCAAAACTAAGCATTTTGGGTAGGCGGGGTGAGCGTGCAGACTCAGCCGTAAAAAAGAGTAACCTACCATCTGGCAAGGTTGGCTACGCTTTTTTGGTCATGACACCCAAGAATGAACGCTAGTTTTTGGCACTGTCGGAACTATCAACGAAAGGCGAGACA
>NZ_JAVJQN010000087.1:0-98519 GCF_040218245.1 Coleofasciculus sp. E1-EBD-02
ATCATGGTATGATTGTGTGGAGTTTTGTGCGCGATTGTCGCAGTACACAGGTTGGAACTACCGACTTCCTAGTGAGGCGGAATGGGAATATGCCTGTCGTGCTGGAACAACAACACCGTTTCATTTTGGCGAGACGATTACTACCGATTTAGCCAACTATGACGGGAATTATATTTATGGTGCAGGTGCGAAGGGTAAGTGTCGCACGGAAACCAATCCAGTGGGCAGTTTTCAGGTAGCGAATGCCTTTGGCTTGTACGATATGCATGGAAATGTGTGGGAATGGTGTCTTGACCAATGGCATGATAGCTATGAAGGTGCGCCGTCAGATGGTCAAGCTTGGATAATTGACAATGATAATGATAATCATTTCCGGCTGTTGCGCGGTGGTTCGTGGAACCCCTATCCCAGGGGCTGTCGTTGTGCCGCTCGCCACAGGCTTTCCCCAGCCTACTGGAGCTACCTCAACGGGTTTCGGGTTGTCTGTGGTGCGGCGTGGACTCTTTAGCCCTTGACACTTTTGCCCTTTTGCCCTATGCCCTATTTTCTTTTCCCTCTTCCCGCCGCAGGCGGGTCGATTTTTTTTTATAGCCAACATCACTAATAGTCTGTCAGAATACCTCCTGTAACCGAATCAACCAATGAGTGTTGTGAGGATAGGGAATAGGCAATGGGGAATGGTTGCCCAATCATGATCAACCTCCAACTTGCTAGTGTTGATGTCATAAACTGCCCAGCATCTCAAGGTTGTTGAGTCGCGATCGCTAATTTCGCCCCCGGAATCTCACGCAACCGATCCATGACAGCAACAACTTGACCATGATCAACCACAGTATCGGCTTGAACAATAACCAACGCTTCCGAGTTGGGTTCGATAAGCTGGCGCACTTTAGTTTCTAACCCATCCAGTTGAATCGACTGGCGGTTCAGTGATAACTGTCCTTCTGGATCAATCGTCACCGTAATTTTTGTCGAAGGTTGAGTATTAGCTGTTTTTGCCTGGGGTAAATTGACAGGTAATCCTTCAGATCGGGTTAAAAATAGGGTTGAGATAATGAAAAAAGCCAAAATAGCAAAGATCACATCAATCATGGGTACGATGTTGATCTGAGTTGGCACCTCTGGTTCATCAGGTAGATGCATATTCCGGTTCTCCTTTGGTTTGTGTTTGCTTCTCGTAGCGGCGACGGTAGAGGAGTTCCAGTTGACCGCCATATTCCTGAATCAGCGCGATTTGCCGCAGATAGAACCCGCGAAAAATGTTAGATACCATTAGCGTAAACATCGCCACAACTAACCCGGCGGCGGTAGACACCAACGCTTCACTAATCCCGCCTGTGACACCAGCCGATTGACTTGCGCCAATATCACCCACGCGCAGGGAAGCGAAGGAGTTAATTAAACCTAAGACGGTTCCCAACAAACCCAGCATCGGCGAAAGCCCAATAATGGTTTCAAAGGCGACGCTGAATCGCTTGAGTATGGGTATCTCCGCTTGCGCTTCGCTTTCTAAAGCCAGCCGAAATTCCTCTGGGGTGGGTTGTTCAAGTTCCAATGCTGTCAGAAAGACTCGGGCAATGGGTAGATCGGCATTTGCCTTTAGGCTTTTTATCGCATCTATGGGATCACGTCGATAAAGAGACAGCACGTCTCGCACCAAACGGCGTTGTCGTCGATTCACGCGAAACCAAAACGCCGCACGTTCTATAGTAAGCGCGATCGCGAGCACAGAAAATCCCAGCAGGGGCAACATGACTACGCCACCTGCACTGAATACATTATTGACTTCCATCTAAGAGTGAGACCGTTTTTTGAACAAAGGCAAGACTACAGGACTTACGCCATGGCAAAGGTGCGTTACGCTTCGCTAACACACCCTACACATAGAGCCATGGCAAAGGTGCGTTACGCTTCGCTAACACACCCTACACATAGAGACATAGAGTCTTGGCGTAAGTCTTGTTGTAGCCCGATTTACACAGTTGGGGTGTTCGCAAGTAAATGATATAAGTTCTCAAAAACTGTAGAGCTAGTGAGAATCACTTGTCAACCCCGATCTGTAAAAAATTTTTTTATCTACAAAGTTTTTAGAGCTGAAAACCCTTGATGTATGGGAATAGGGCGATTATAGCGGCACTGTGCAATCAGCCCTCTCAATTAAATTGTGTATTGACATTTGCACACGGGTCGCTTACGTTACTTAAGCACCTGATAACTAATCTCAATAAGCTATGGGCTTGTCAATGCTCGCTGTAGACCAGCGAGACAAAGAAGACGAGGCGATTCGGTCGTTTATGACCTATAGCCTTGTGGGTTCGCTGGCACTACATATCGTTGTGCTGATGCTTACTCATCTTTGGGTGAAAACGCCTGGGCTAGCAGAAGAACCGATTGAAATTATCGTCCTTGATGCACCCAGTCCTCAAGCTGTAGCACCCAAGCCAAACAATCAAGCAGAAGAGTCAAACAATGCTGGTAGTAACGCTCAAGGTGGTGGCGCTAATCAAGCGCCTGTGGCATCATCGCCAGCAGGAACGTCTACGCCAGATATTGCGCTATCGCCCCCATCGAGTTCTTCGGAAAACTCGTCCGGTTCCATCCAGCCTGTCACTCTGCCAAACCCTATAGCAACGCCTCCTGTAAAACGGAAACCTAAACCTGAACCTATTCAAACGCCGGAGGTAGAAACAAAACCGGAACCTGAACCTGTTGAAACACCGGAGGTAAAAGCGAAACCCGAACCCGAACCGATTGAAACACCGGAGGTAGAGACAACACCTGAACCTGAACCCGTTGAAACGCCAGAGGTAGAGACAACACCTGAACCTGAACCTGTGGAAACGCCAGAGGTAGCAGCGAAACCGGAACCTGAACCCGTTGAAACGCCGGAGGTAGAGACAACACCTGAACCTCGAAAAACTTCGGAACCAACACCGACACCTGTGGCGAATTTGCCAACAGAATCGACACCCAACCAAACAGAGGAACCCCCTGTGGTTCCATCTCCAAATTCTAGTCCGACAACTGAACCCCCCTCTGAATCGTCTTGGTTTAAACCCATTCAAGACATTTTCAAGAAACCTGATAATGCGTCAGGAGGTCAAGCTGTTGCCAGCAATGAAACAGAGTCGTTAAGCGATACCAGTGGAGAAGGCGATCGCACTTCGTCTTCTGACTCCGCAAACACCGGGGAAAGTAACTCGGGTTTAGACAATGACACAGGCGACGCTGAAGCTGGAACCGGGACTGATTCCGGAAATGGCTCCCAGATAGGGGATGACACAGGCGATTTCGGTGAAGGAACGGGTGAGGAATCAGGAGGGGATTCACCCCTAGCCGCTAAACCGAGTCCACCTTTACCACCCACAACGTTTGACGAGGATGAGGAGGATGAGAACAAAAGCCCAAAACCCGGTTCAAGAGACGCTTTGCTCAATTGTCGCAGCTGTCCCGATCCTAACTATCCTCGGAGAGCTAAACGACGAGGTTTAGAAGGAACGGTGCAAATTATCTTTGATGCTGATTCTACAGGAAATGTCAGCAATGTCAGACTTCTTAGTTCTAGCGGTTACGACATCCTTGATGAAACAGCTCTCTCTACTGTAAAACGGTGGCAATTAGCAGCATCAGAAAGTGGTTGGCGTGGTATCTCCGTACCCTTTACCTTTGCTGAACAAGGCTCTGATTTTGAGCGCCAAGCCCGCGAACGCCGAGAACGCCAAGCTCGTGAACGTCAAGCCCGCGAACGCCGAGAACGCCAAGCTCTTGAAGAACAGCAAGAACAGAATATCTCCGATCCGCCTGACTTTGGCTTCGACACGGAACCTGTAGTTCCACCATCACCAATTCCGGAAGCATCACCAACAACTCCTGATTCTTTCTCAGTTCCCGATGAACCATCATCAATTCCAGAAGCATCACCAACAACTACCGACTCCTTGCCAGTTCCCGATGAACCACCACCGATTCCCGAAGTATCACCGACAACCACTGATTCCTTGCCAGTCCCCGATGAACCACCATCGGTGGAACCCTCGCCAATTCCGGAACCATCGATTCCCGTAGAACCTGTAGAGGAAGTCATACCATCTGAATAAGAGGAAGTTTGTAGTAAGCGCTTTAGCGCTGATGGCACTAAAGTGCCGACTACCTACCTACCTACGAACGGAACGAACGCCGGAAAAAATTTCCTTAACTATTGACAAGTATTCTTATTTAGCTCTATGCTTCTAAACTTAGATGAGAGAATTTGTTGAGAAAATATTTCAATTATTTTGGCGCTACCTGAAACACTCCTACACAAGCTAGAGGTATTTGAACGTGCAAAAAACTGAGAATTATTCCCATTTAGAGGAACCAAGCCTTCTATCGCCACAGAGCGATCGCGACTATAGAAAGGCAGAAGGCAGAGGGCAGAAGGCAGAAGGAATCCATCCTGTTTCACCTTCTCAAGAAATTGGTCGTCAAGTGTCCTTACCTGGTCGAGTGTCCCACTGGTATCTCCAACGCCAAACCCAACGGGAATCGAACGCCCGCAGCTATCCCCGACGAATTCCCATTGCCATGCGTGAAGCCAAGGGAATTTACGTCAAAGATGCCGATGGGAACCTGTATTTGGACTGTTTAGCGGGTGCTGGAACCTTAGCCCTGGGACACAATCATCCCGTTGTACTAGAGGCAATGCAGCGTGTGTTAAACGAAAATCTGCCCTTACACACCCTAGACCTCACCACACCGATTAAAGACCAATTCGTTGAAGAATTATTCGCCAGTTTGCCCCCCGCCTTTGCCCGGAATGCCAAGATTCAGTTCTGTGGACCCTCTGGGGCGGATGCGGTGGAAGCGGCGGTAAAGCTAGTGAAAACAGCGACGGGGCGGCGTAGCTTACTCTCGTTCCAAGGGGGATATCATGGGATGACTCATGGGGCGTTGAGTTTAACGGGCAATCTAGCCCCGAAAACCGAGGTGGCGGGTTTGATGGCAGATGTGCATTTTCTGCCCTATCCCTACCACTATCGTTGTCCCTTTGGGTTTGGCGGTGAGGTCGGTTATAGCGTGGCTAGCCGCTATATTGAACATCTTCTGGATGACCCGGAAAGCGGGATTATTCCCCCGGCGGGGATGATTTTGGAAATCGTTCAGGGAGAAGGGGGCGTAATTCCGGCACCGGATCACTGGATGCGCCAAATCCGACGCATGACCCGCGATCGCGCTATTCCCTTAATTGTGGATGAAATCCAGACGGGCTGGGGGCGTACAGGTAAACTTTATGCCTTTGAGCATTCTGGAATTATCCCAGATGTGGTGCTGTTGTCCAAAGCCATTGGTGGCAGTTTACCCCTATCTGTTGTCCTTTATAACCAAGACCTCGACACCTGGGCACCAGGGGCGCACGCCGGCACCTTCCGAGGGAATCAGTTAGCCATGGCAGCCGGAATCGCTACCTTGGGCTATATCCAGGAAAACCACTTGAGTGAACACGCCGCCGCGATGGGTAAGCGGTTGATGAGTCACTTGTATCAGATTCAGTCGGAATTTCCCTGTATGGGAGACATTCGCGGACGAGGTTTAATGATTGGGGTAGAAATGGTTAATCTTGAAGCCTCAGCCGATCGGCGCGGTTGCTATCCTGCCCATTCCGGGCTAGCTAAAGCCATTCAACAAGAATGCGTGCATCGTGGCTTGATTGTCGAGATTGGCGGGCGCTGGGGCAGTGTGGTGCGTTTTCTACCACCTTTAATTGTCACAGCAGCACAAATTGACCAAATCGCCGAGATATTCCACGCCGCCGTTAAAGCCGCCCAACAGCAGATGCTGTCAGTGGTTGAGTTTGCGGAGGTAGGCTGATGGGGCAACTGACGCAGACATCCCAGCAAAATGTAAATGGCTTTCTCAGTAATTCTGGGGACAGTATCGCCGCCTACCAAGACGCGATCGCAACTGCCCAGCAGGTTGTGATTGATTACTTGGCGCAGCAAACTCGACCCTATAGCGGCGCGAATCCCGATGAGTTAACCCAGATTCTGGCAACTCGTGAGATTTGTCCAGAAGGGAACCAGCAATTAAAAGAGATTCTCAATTATATAGGTGAGACCATTCTCAATAACTCCGTGGTTGTGTCTCATCCTACTTGCATCGCCCACTTGCATTGTCCCCCCTTAATCCCCGCCTTAGCCGCCGAGGTGTTAATTAGCGCCAGTAATCAATCCATGGATTCGTGGGATCAAAGTCCAGCCGCCACCTTATTGGAACAACAGGTGATTAATTGGCTGTGTCAACTCTTTGGATACGAACAGACCAGTGATGGTATCTTTACCAGTGGGGGAACCCAATCCAATTTTATGGGATTGTTACTCGCCCGCGATCGCTATCTGCGCGATCGGTTCAATTGGTCAGTACAGCAGCAGGGATTACCGCCAGACGCTTCTCGGTTACGGATTTTATCGTCAGCCGTCTCTCATTTTACCATCCGTCAAGCCGCCGCTTTGCTGGGATTAGGAGAACAGGCTGTTATTCCCGTCGAAACCGATAGCAACTATCGCCTTTGTCCCCACGCCCTTACCCATGAGTTAGCCCAACTTTATCAGCAAAACCTGTTACCGATTGCCCTAGTTGGCACTGTTGGCACGACCGACTTTGGCAGCATTGATCCGTTAGCCGAACTGGCAGCAATTGCCCAAAATAACGGACTTTGGTTTCACGTTGATGCCGCTTATGGGGGCGCATTAATGATGAGCGATCGGCATCAGCATAAACTCACAGGCATTGAATGTGCCGATTCTATTGCCGTAGACTTCCATAAGTTATTTTATCAGCCAATTAGCTGCGGCGCATTCCTACTGAAAGACCGATCTCAGTTTAACGCGATCGCACTCCATGCCGATTATCTGAATCCTCAGACAAATGTTGAAGCGGGGATTCCTGATTTAGTTACCAAATCCATACAAACCTCCCGCCGTTTTGATGCCTTAAAATTATTTGTTTCCTTGCAAACATTGGGGCGTCAAGGATTCGCTGACTTAATCGATACCACGATTGATTTAGCTGTCCAAACTGCCCAATTAATTGACGGCGAATCAAACCTGAAATTAGTCAATTATCCCACCCTTAATGCTGTAGTATTCCGTTATTGTCCCCAGCAATCCTGCCATAGTAATTCCATCAATCGCCAGATTAGAACAACCTTGATGGAAAACGGTGAAGCTGTTCTCGCCCAAACTCAGATTGGTCAACAAACTTATTTGAAATTCACCCTACTCAATCCCCAGACTACGGTTGACCATATCCGGCAACTTTTGCACCGGATTCAACACCTTGGTCATCAATTAGAATTAACCGGAACCTGGAATATGAGGGAATAAAGAGGCGAACAGTAAGCCCTCCTTATTAAAGTGCCATCGGGGAATCTCTCGCCATTGAATTAACACTTAAAACGGGGAGAACAGTAAGCCCCCCTTTCAAAGGGGGGTTTGGGGGGATAAACACACCAACCACCTAGTATAAAAATCATAGACATGATAGAACCCACCATCATCGAAGCCAGCAATTCTCCAGCCCATCTCAATCCCACAGACAAACAAATTGCTGAACAAGCCACGATTCAAAGCTTTCTCAATTGCTATTTGCGAGAAACAGGCATTACCAGTCCTAACGCCCAAGAAATTCGGTGTAACTTACCCCATCAAGGCGTACAACTCATCGCTAAGGTACGATATTGGTCTCCCACAGGACGCCATTTATTCTCCTTTCCCCTCTATTACCAAACCGCCAACGGGAATCAATTAGAACTCGATTATGTAACCTTGGTCGCCCTCCTCACCAAAGAACTCGCCCTCGCCCAAGGGAGTGCCAATCACTGCGATGAATTACTGCTACGAGTGATTCAAAGTTGTTGGAATATTGAACAATTTGTCAAGCATCGGCGTCGAGATGCCGAACTCCTCTATGCCTTTACCAGTTCATTTTGGGAAACCGAACAATCCCTCGTATTTGGGCATCATTTACACCCCACCCCCAAAAGTCGTCAGGGATTTTCCAATCAGGAATTATTTACCTATTCCCCAGAACTAAAAGGCAAATTTGCCCTCCATTATTTCCGCGTCCATCATTCAATTGTTCAGGAAGGTTCAGCCCTCCCCCAAACAGCAACATCCCTAATTAAGGCACAATTACAGTCTGATCCAGAAATAGATAGCGAATTTAAGCAAACCTATTGTCAGGAGGACGACTATAGCCTATTACCATTACACCCCTGGCAAGCCAAATTTCTCCAGCATCAACCGACTGTTCAAAGCTTATTCAAGCAGGGATTACTCCAAGATTTAGGACAACAAGGTCGCGCCTTTCTTCCCACCTCTTCTATTCGCACAGTCTATCATCCCGAATCAGCCTTCATGCTGAAATTATCGTTAAATGTCAAAATCACAAACTCGGTGCGAACCAACTTATATAAAGAATTAGAACGGAGTGTAGAAATTTATAGCCTGATTGAGGGTAAAATTGGTCAAGAATTGCGAGAGAAATTTCCTCAATTTTCGATCATTCGTGACCCCGCTTATATTACAATTAAGATTAACGGGGAACCCCAGGATAGTTTCTCAACCATTTTACGAGAAAATCCATTCATCCAGCATCCCGAAACCGATGCCACCTGTTTAATTGCCTTGTGTCAAGACTCTATCTTTGGTGATGGTTCGCGATTAGCGCAAATCATTCGCCAGCTTGCTAAACAAGAACAACGGTCAACAGCACAAGTTAGTGTAGACTGGTTTCACCGTTATCTGAAGATTTCCTTAGAACCAATTCTTTGGCTATATTTCACGTATGGGATTGCCATCGAAGCCCATCAGCAAAATAGTGTATTGCAATTACAAGACGGTTATCCTTTCCGGTTCTTTTACCGGGATAATCAAGGATATTACTATGGACAATCATTTTCCCAGCAATTAGAGGGTATATTGCCAGGAATTAGTCAAAAAAGCCAAACTTTTTGCGATAATGCGGTTATTGATGAGCGATTAGGATATTACTTATTCTTAAATAACCTATTTGGCTTAATCAATGCCTTTGGGGTTGCCGGATTAGTGGATGAAAAGGTACTTTTAGCCCAACTGCGAATGAGTTTAGAAAAACAGGCATTGTTGCAGATGGGAGGTTCTGTACTTTTGCCGACTCTATTATCTCAAACTCAACTGCGCTGTAAGGCTAATTTGCTGACTCGTTTTCATGATATGGATGAATTGGTTGGTTCTGTTGCTACCCAGTCGGTTTATGTCAGTATTGATAATCCTTTGGGGAATAGGGAATAGGCAACAGGCAACAGGCAACAGCGAAGAAGACAGATAAATAGGTAACAGAAAGCCAGAAATAGTGAATAAGTAATAGGTAAGCTGTCACGCATTTAAATTGGGAATGGGTAGCGAAAAAGATGTTCACATTACAACAACTTTGCCGTTTTTAACATTAAGGTTTAAATGCATAACAGCTTAACAGGAAACAAAGAACAAGTCACAAAAAATGAGAAATAGGCAAAAGTGAAGACGTGATGGTGAAAACGTAACAATAATATAGCGAAGCGTTGCGGCGGGGGTGTGGGGGGGTCGCAACGTCCCCACTGGGGGGTTTGGGGGGCTAGCCCCCCAATAAAAGTTAGCTTTCTAATCATTCAAATTAATCGAATAAATTCCCCTAAAAACGAATTGCACTTCTGACTTCAAATGAGGGCGGGTTTAATTAAATCTGGGTGTAACCGAAACGATAGTAGTCAAACCCGCCCCTACCACCCCACCCAAAACCACCAAATTAGAGACATCAATGTCACCCACCAACTCCATTACTCAACCTAACCCTACCTACCAAACCTTTGACCCTGATATCAATAAACACATTACCTTTCGTACCCTTATCCTCGACCAAGATTTATCCTTAATTCATAACTGGATGAATCAACCCCACGTCATTCCCTTTTGGAACCTAGCCCTTACCCTAAACCAAATGCGGAATCACCTCGAAAAAGCCCTCGCCGATACCCACCAAACCCTTTATATCGGTTGCTTAGATGGCGTACCTATGAGTTACTGGGAATCCTATTGGGCAAGTAAAGATAGAATCGCCCAATACTATCCCGCCCATCCGACAGACCAAGGTATTCACCTATTAATTGGTGAACCCAACTATTTAGGGAAAGGATACGCCCTTCCCTTACTCCGCGCCATGACAACCTTTCAATTTCAACACCCAGACACCCAAAAAATTATCACCGAACCTGATAGCCGCAACGCCAAAATGATTCACATCTTTAAACGCTGTGGCTTCCAACCCCAAATCAACATTCAACTCCCCGAAAAACCAGCAATTCTAATGTTTTGTCATCGTAAAACCTTCTTCAACCGTTAAAAAAATGTCAAATCGCATCTACGACATCATCGGCGTCGGCATTGGACCCTTTAATCTAGGGTTAGCCGCATTATTAGACCCCCTATCGGAAATCGACGCCCTATTTTTAGACCAGAAATCTCAATTCCAATGGCATCCCGGCTTACTCATGGAAGGAACCACCATTCAAGTTCCCTTCCTCGCCGACTTAGTAACCATGGCAAATCCTAGTAGCCAATTGAGTTACTTGAGTTACTTAAACGCCCAATCCCGTCTTTATCACTTCTATTTTTTAGAAGACTTTCATATTCCCCGACGCGAATATAACCACTATTGCCAATGGGTTGCCCAACAATTACAAAGTTGCCGTTTCGGGGAACGAGTAGACGCTATTTCCTGGCAAGACTCTTTAGGGTGTTTTGAAGTAAAAACCCAGAATTTAACCTATCACTGTCACAATTTAGTCTTAGGAGTGGGTAGTGTTCCCAAAATGCCAGCTTGTTTTCAGGGACTAGACACCCAGGATATCTTCCATTCTGCCCAATTTTTGCACCAGCGCGATCGCATACGCCATTCCCAGTCAGTTACCGTTATCGGTTCGGGACAAAGTGCGGCGGAAGTTTTCTATGAACTTCTCCAAGAACAGGAGACATATAACTATCGCTTAGACTGGCATACCCGTTCTGCTGGTTTCCTACCCATGGAATATTCCAAACTGGGATTAGAACACTTCTCCCCCGACTATATCCACTACTTCCATAACTTACCTCAACCTAAACGCGATCGCGTACTGTCTCAGCAAAATTTACTGTACAAAGGAATCAGCTTTAATACCATTGCCCAAATCTATGAATTACTCTATGAACGCACCGTCGCGGGTAATCGTCCCAATCTGCGATTGTTACCCTTAGTGGAGGTTAAAGAAGTTGAACCAATCACCACAAACGAGAAAACAACTTACCGACTCAGTTATCGCCATATCCAACAAGACCAACGATTTACATATCAAACCGATTGTGTTATTTTAGCTACAGGTTATGACCATCAAATTCCTGATTGTATTGATGGGATTCGCCCGTTAATTCAGTGGGATAACCAAGGGCGTTATATTGTTAATCTCGATTACCGCCTTACCCTTACCCAAGATATTCCCAATCAGATTTTTGTCCAAAACGGCGAGTTACATACTCATGGCGTTGGTGCGCCTGATTTGGGCTTGGGTGCCTATCGCAATTCTGTGATTATCAATACCCTTGTCGGACAAACGGTTTACCCCGTTCAACGCCATAACGTTTTCCAGCAATTTGGGGTAGCCTGATGAAACAGCGACAGAAATGGGTTTGGGGCGCACTGTTTCTCTGCGTATTCCTAGCAATCTTTAACGAAGTTTTACTCTCGCCATTCTATCCCCAGTTTTTCCGCAAAGTATTCGGCGTAGAAGACTTATCCTATACCGGATATTACATTTTCGCTTGTCGGTTAACGGTGGTACTCTGCGCCCCAATTTGGGGAATTGTTGCCCGTCGGTTTGAGGTAAAATACTTGCTGTTTGTAGGTCAGATAGCGACAGCCGTGATGACGGCGTTAATGGCAACAGCGACGAGTCACCAACAGTTTCTTGTCTACACGATTATGTTGTTGCTGTTTAAAAGTAGTTATTTGTTGGTTTATCCCTTAATTATTCAATTAGCCGGGGAAGCCCAAAGACCAACCGTTGCTGGAACCTATCAAGCGGTATTTCATGGGGCAATTGTCAGCGCGACAATTACTGGCGCTTGGATGGTAAATTTTGAATCGCCGTTGTTGTTGTTTTATTGGATTGCCCTGGCTGATTTTTTCCAATTCGGTTTATGTCTTTATGTACTGCGAGGAGTATCAACACGGCGAGTAGAATTAGCCGTTGAAAAAGATAAGGGAGATAGGGAAAATGAAAAGCGAAGCGAAGGATTAGACAGGGCGGGTTTTGTACAAAGATTAACGTCAATAGGCAAACGAAAGTCTCTAAACCCGCCCCTACAGACGAATAATCGCACGTCTCAAAATCATGCCATCGAAGGTTGTGAAGGGTCAACACTCAACACTTCCCCAATTAAAGGAGATAACTGGACGTTTTTGATTGCCATTGGTGTCGTTATTCTCTCATTTCATCTGGCAAATAATCTAGTGCGTCCCTATTTTACGGCATACGTAACAGCCGAGACTCCCTTTAATACCAGCCTGCTGGCGAGTAGTGTGCTATTTCTCATTCCTAGCATTATGGCAATTGTCGCCTTACCGTACATTCGTCAAGCTTGTCAGCCAGAACGCCTAAATAGTATTTATCCCTGGGGAATAGGTTTAGTCATGGTGAGTTTATACCTGCAAGGACAAACCCAAAACTTATCGATTTTAGTGTTAGCCCGAATGGTTTACGGTTTCTGTTTTGCTGTCACCCAAGCCGCCTTGGAATTAAAGTTATTCGGCAAAAGTCGCGATAATCGTCTCCATTTCAACTATAGCCTTGCCACTTCCTTTGCTAATGTGGGACATTTAGCCGCCCCATTAATGGCATCTTGGCTAGTAAGTACCCAGAGTTTAATTGCGCCATTTTTAACCGCCGCCGCAATTTGTGGGTTTAACAGTATTTTTGCCCGATTGTCCGTTTTCCGTTCTTTTAAAAAGGAACAGGAACTAGGAGAGATGGGAAGTTAAATCAAATTTAGTCAGGGCGGGTTTAGTTAAGTTAGGGGTTTCCTGTTAAAAGTTATTGGTAAAACCCGCCCCTACAAACACGGGTTTAATTGGTGCCGACAATGACAAAGGACAAATGACGAATGACGAATGAAAAAGGACAAATCATCATGGAACATCTAAACAGTCTCAACCACGCTTTACAGCCAGAATATTGGCAGTCTGTTAGTCGTACTCTCCTAGCCAAAATGCTGTCGGAGTTTATGTACGAAGAAATTATTCAGCCCGACGTGATTAGCCAAAATGATGCACCGCCTCTCTATCATCTTTCCTTACCCGAAGGTATCGCCTATCGTTTTGCGGCTAAACCGCGCTTATTTAACAGTTATCGGGTTATCCCCGAATCGATTCAACGAGGACAAGGAAGCGACTGGTTACCTGCCTCCAATCCTTTTCAATTTGTCTTAGATGTTCATATTGCTGTGGGAATGACGGCGGAAACAACTGCCCATTTAATTAAAGAACTCAGTAATACACTGCTAGCGGATGCCCATATTAATGCCGCAAAAGAAAATCAGAATATTGATTGGCTAACCCTAGATTATGCCCATTTAGAAGGAGAAATGGAGGGACATCCTTGGATTACGTTTAACAAAGGGCGAATTGGTTTTGGGTATGATGACTATCTAAACTATGCCCCCGAACGTAAACAGCCTGTTAACCTAACTTGGATTGCTGTTCGCCATGACCGCGCCCAATTTAATTCTGTTGCAGAATTGGACTATTCAACATTAATACAAGAGGAGTTAGAGGCAGAAACGCTGGCTGAATTTGAGGCTACATTAAATGATCAAAATGTCAACTCCTCAGACTATTATTTCCTACCTGTGCATGAATGGCAGTGGCAAAATATTATCATTCCCCTATTTGCTGGAGAATTAGCAACGGGGGCGATAATATATCTGGGTTGTAGTCGCGATCGCTATTTGCCACAACAGTCGATTCGTACCTTTGCTAATATTAGTCATCCAAAAAAACGTCACGTTAAATTGCCCTTAAGTATTTTGAACACTTTAGTATATCGTGGGCTACCAGGAGACCGAACTGTCATTGCGCCCCAGGTAACAGAGTGGGTAAAATCGATTTGCGATCGCGACCCATTTTTAAGCGAGGAATGCCGTCTGATTCTACCAGGAGAAGTTGCCAGTATTAACTATGATCATCCCTACTACGCCCAACTTCCTAGCGCCCCCTATCAATATAAAGAAATGTTGGGGTGTCTGTGGCGGGAAAGTGTTCTCGCTTATGTTGAACCTGACGAACGCGCAATTACCTTAGCCTCACTGCTTCATGTTGATGGTTCAGGTCAACCCTTTGTATCTCGTTTAGTGGCGGAATCTGGACTCAGTTTAGAGGCTTGGTTAGACCGCTTGTTCAATACGATTTTGCCGCCTCTCTTACATTGTCTCTACCGTTACGGGGTTGTCTTTTCGCCCCATGGGGAAAATACGATTCTGGTTCTCAAAAATTCCATCCCCCATCGTCTGGCGATGAAAGATTTTGTCGATGATGTGAATATTAGCCGTCATCCGTTACCTGAACTTGAATCATTACCGCCAAATTTGAAAGCCGTCTTATTAACGGAACCACCAGAAGGACTTTGCCAATTTATTTTCGCGGGTTTGTTTATCTGTCATCACCGTTATCTATCAGATTTGTTGGAACTTCACCACAACTATCCAGAACGTCAGTTTTGGACACAAGTGCGACAAAGTATCTTAAATTATCAACAGCGTTTTCCAGAATTGCAGGAACGATTTGAGTTATTTAATTTACTTGCGCCTGAGTTTACTAAACTCTGTCTGAATCGGAATCGGTTGCTGACTTATGGGTATGCTGACGATGGCGATCGTCCTCATGCTGCGGCTTTCGGGAAGGTTAGTAATGCGTTGTACGAAGTTGGAGAACAGAATCGTCATTCGTCATTAGTCATTGGTCATTTGTAACGGTTATGTCAACGCAAGTAGGTTGGGTAGAACGATAGCGAAACCCAACAGAATCTCCTTGGAGTTGGGTTACTCTTTCGAGAAGGCTTCGCCTACGTTCCTCAAGCCAACCTACATTTTGCTCAAATTTATTTAGTTAATGGAAATCAAGCTACAGTCAATAATCAACAATGAAAAATCAACAATTATTGAATTTAATGGGTCTAACTAGCACCATTTGCTTAGTTGCAGCAGCCCCCGTACAAGCAGGGGTTGTCGAAGTCACCGATGTACTACTCAATCCCACATCCGCCGGACTTGAAGTCATCTTAGAAACAAAAGATGATAGCCAAACGAGAGTGTTTACCGCCTCTCACGGAAATACCTTCTTTGCCGATATCATTAATAGTCAATTAGCCTTACCAGACGGTAAAGAAATTCGCCTCGAAAATCCTAGCGATGATATCGCCTCAGTTCGAGTGTTTCACAAATATGCTAATACTGTTCGAGTGGAGGTGATTGGTCAAGCGGGTGTTCCGACTGTCCAAATTGATCGAAATAATCAACAATTAGCATTTAGTTTAGTTGCGCCAGTAACGACAACGGCGACTCCACCGACTTCAACACCCCCTGTACCATCCACGGAAGTCCCCTCCTCAGAAACGCCTGCCCCACCATCTACATCAGTCCCCGTTTTCCCTGACACTCCAACCTCACCGTCTCCCGAAGTCCCCGTTTCCCCAGAAACTCCAACCACACCATCCACAGAAGTCCCTATTTCTCCAGAAACTCCACCGTCTACAGAAGTACCCTCCCCGGAATTGGGACAAGAACCTCTAACTCCCACGGAACAGCCACCACTATCCCCAGAAAGTCCTGATCCGCTACTTGAACGAATTATCGTCAGCGTCACCCGTACCGAAGAAGAACTCTCCGATGTCCCGCGTTCGGTAACTGTGATTACCCGCGACGAAATTGAAGAACAAAGCAATTTGACTCAAAATGTGGGTGATATTCTTGGTCAAGTTGTCCCCGGATTTGCACCGCCGACTCAAAGTAGTAGCGCATTTGGGCAATCCCTGCGAGGGCGGAATGTCTTAGTATTAATTGATGGCGTTCCTCAATCCACCAGTCGGAATGTGTTTCGGGATTTGAGTAGTATTGACCCCTCGGCGATTGAACGGATTGAAGTGTTACGAGGTCCCACAGCCATTTATGGGGATGGGGCGACGGGTGGCGTGGTGAATATTATCACCAGACAACCGACAACTGACCAATTTACATCAACCACAGAACTCGGTATCAATTCATCCTTAACTCACGTTGATGACAGTATTGGCTATCATTTACAACAGCATTTCTCGGGTAGACAAGGGACGTTTGACTATGCGTTAACGGCGTCTTTTACGGAGACTAGCGGCTTCTTTGATGCAGAAGGCGATCGCATTCCACCTGATCCGAATGGACAGGGAGGGTTAGCTGATGCGGATATCCTGAATCTTTTGGGTAAAGTTGGCATCGATTTGAGTGAAGATCAACGCTTGCAATTGACCATTAATCACTTAAATGATCAACAACATACTGATTTCACCACTGATCCCAGGATTCTGGACATAGACGGACGGCAAAAAGCCCGCGCCTTGGAAGGTTTGGAGTTAGATGATCCCCAAGGTACAACAAATACGGTGATCAATCTTGACTACAGTCATCAAGATATCTTTGGGAGTCAGCTAAAAGGACAACTCTATTATCGTGACTATTCCACCCGATTTTTCCCTTTTGATGCCCGTAATTTTGATAGTTTAGGGAATGTTATTTTCCAATCTGAACTCGAATCGGACAAATGGGGCGGTCGCTTCCAGGTTGAAACGCCCTTAGATCCCAATGAGTTTATTACATTACTGTGGGGATTGGATTACTCTAGTGAAGACAGTTCTCAACCCGTTTCTGTTTTTGACGAAGATAGATTTGAACGGAGTAACGGGTTAGTGTTCCGAGAAACCGGGGAACGATCGTGGACACCTCCTTTTGACCAAAATAGTCTGGGATTATTTGCCCAGTTGAAATGGGATATTAGTGAAAGCTGGATTCTCAATGGCGGCATCCGTCATGAACGAATTGGTGTTAATGCCGATGATTTCACGACGATTCGCGGCGATAATATTGGCGGAGGTGAGTTAGATTATGATGCCACGTTGTTTAATATTGGTGCTGTCTTTTACGCGACCGATGAGTTAGATTTATTTGCCAACTTTGCCCAAGGATTTTCTGTTGCTGATGTTGGTTTAGCGTTGCGAAATGCCCCGGCTGGTTTTTCGGTTGAATCCTTACGTCCCGAAGCCCAAAAAGTCGATCACTTTGAATTAGGAATTCGGGGAAATTGGCGAACGGTGCAAGCTTCTCTGGTTGGCTTTTACAACGAATCTGACTTAGGCACAACCTTTACCGCACCCGGAACCGTCGTGCGATCGCCCCAGCGGGTTTACGGTGTAGAAGCCACTCTGGATGTACAACCTGCCCAGAATTGGCTATTAGGAACAACGGTGAGTTGGACAGAAGGAAAACGGGATAGTGATGATGATGGCGATTTTGATGCGGATTTGGATGGGTTTACAATTCCCCCGTTGAAACTAACCGCTTATGTGGAAAATCAAACTACACCAGATTGGCGCAATCGTCTCCAGCTTTTATTTTCGGGAAATCGTGATCCAGAGGGAACCGGATTTGGCTTAAATGAGGTGGATAGTTATGTGACGTTGGACTATATTAGTCAGATTCAATTGGGTCAAGGAGTTCTGGAAATCGGGGTTCATAATTTATTGAATAACCAGTATTTTCCCGTGGTTTCGCAACTGCAAACCAATGAATTGAGTAATGCGGCGGCGAGGGGGATTACGTTAGGGGTTAGTTATTCGTTGACGTGGTGATTTATCAAAACACTGATTTCACGGATTTATTGGAGAGATTGGGGTAGGGAGGTGAAAGTTTAGTCACACAGATTACACGGAGGATTTAGTAGCTGAGAAGGGCGGGTTTAATTACGTTATCGGTCATTGACAAAATGTTATCGGTAAAACCCGCCCCTACAACCTTAAAGGGTAAGGTGGACAATGCCCACCCTAAGTAGGTTGGTGGAAATAAAATTAACCCTATTAAGTTATGTTAATAAGCCTCAAACCCTTACAAATGACAAATGACAAATGACAAATGACGAATGACAAATGACAAATGACAAATGACGAATGACAAATGACAAATAACAAATGACAAATGACAAATGACAAATGACAAATGACACTTACTGCTAATAATCTAACTATTTGTTACGGTGAAAAACCGATTGTTCCCAACCTCTCAATCACTCTGCCAACAGGAGAGGTGACAGCTTTAATTGGACCGAATGGATCAGGTAAAAGTACCATACTGCGAACCTTGGCACGCCTAATCCAACCGAGTAAAGGAACCGTTTATCTCAAGGGTCGTAATATCGCCCAGATGCCGACTCGTGAGGTTGCCCGTCAGTTAGCTATGTTGCCTCAATCTTCGGAGATACCTGCTAATATTACCGTTTGGGAATTAATTGGCTTTGGTCGCTATCCTCACCGCAGCTTACTGGGTAACTTTTCTACTAAAGATATCGCCGCAATGCGATGGGCGCTGGAAATAGCAGGGTTAGAACCGTTGGCGGATCGTTCTGTGGACACTCTCTCCGGCGGTGAACGCCAACGGGCGTGGATTGCCCTGGCGCTAGCACAACAAACTCAGGTGTTATTACTGGATGAACCTACCACATTTCTGGACATCCGTCATCAGCTTGAGGTACTGTCTTTAGTCCGGCGCTTAAACCGTGAACATCAGATTACCGTGGGATGGGTGCTGCATGACTTGAACCAAGCCGCCGCCTATAGCGATCGCTTAATTGTACTGTCTCAAGGGCGAGTTGTGGCGTCAGGATCTCCGGCTGATGTGATCACCGCGCCGACAATTTGGGATGTTTTCGGGGTGGAAATGGTTGTGGTTCCTCACCCCATCAATGGTTTACCGTTATGTGTTCCCTGTGATTTAGGCAAAACCGATGAATCGAATTAACCGACGCCAATTTTTAGTCACGGCGGTACTCTCTGCCCTAGGCGTTGCCTGTACACCGTCTCCCCAGCAATCTGCACCTGTAACCAACACCGCTACCCGCGTGGTGGCATTGGAATGGGAATATGTCGAAGATCTTTTAGCATTGGGAGTGCAGCCTGTGGGTGTTGCCGATATCCCAGGGTATCAGCAATTTGTGCAAATTGAGCCAACCCTGGCAGAAACGGTAGTCGATGTGGGTACACGTCAGGAACCTAGCTTGGAAGCGATCGCACAATTGCAACCTGACTTGATTTTAGGTGTGGAGTTACGCCATGAACCGATCTACGATACCTTATCTGCGATCGCGCCAACCCTTTTATTTAATCCCTATCCCGCTGCCGAGGAATCCACACAACTGGAACGGATGCAGCAAACCTTCTTAGAGATTGCCGATGCTGTCAACCGACGCCCCCAAGGGGAAGCGGTTCTCAACCAGATGCAGGAAACCTTTAACCAGGCGGCTAACCAATTGCAAGAGTCTAATCTGGCAACTCGTCAATTTCTATTGGGGCAATTTGTCCCCGGCGTTCCCCAGTTACGCCTATTTACTAATGATGCCATGGCGGTGCAAATTTTAAGCCAAATTGGTTTACAAAATGCCTGGATTGGGGAATTTGATCGCTTTGGATTTAATCCGGTATGGGTGGAAGCTTTACCTAGTGTTGAGGAAGCGAATTTCCTCTATATTGCTGAAACCAAGAATACGCATTTTAAACAGTTACAGAAAAATCCAGTTTGGCAGAACTTACAGTTTGTGCAAGAGAATCGCCTGTATCCCATAGGAGAAGATACTTGGGTATTTGGGGGACCTTTGTCAGCCCAGGTGCTGATTGAAAACGTGGTTAGCGCTTTTTGATTGTGTAGGGGCAGGTTTGACAATTATAGCGCTACGCGCCAGGGAATAGGCAATAGGCAATGGGCAATAGTGAAGACAAAAGGTGAGCTGACAAGGGATTGACCCTTCGACTTCGCGGCAATTGAGCCTGTCGAAATTCAGGGTCAAGCGATTTGAATTTTTCTTGATATAGCGCTACGAGGATACGTTAGGACATCAGTTAGTCCAAGAGGGAACAGGGAACAGGGAACAGGGAACAGTAAAGAATGTCCTAACCTGTCTTAGTACCGCTATATGTCCTAACCTTAGTGCGTAGTGCTATATCCTTTTTTGAGACCCTGATTTGACTAAACCCGCCCCTACAAAAATGGGTTGAATTTTCAAAGGACGAGTATGACAAATAACAAATGACGAATGACGAATGACGAATGACAAAGGACTAAGGACAAGTCTGATCGCCCTGTTACTGCTTTTGGTTTTTGCCATTCATATTACCCAAGGGCAGGCAGATATTCAGATCAGCACGATTATCACCGCGATTTTCTCCCCAGATAACACCACGGCTGATAATCTGGTGCGTTACGTGCGCTTACCCCGTGCCACGATTGGCGTGATTGCGGGTACGGCGTTAGGCATCGCGGGGGTTTTACTTCAAACCGTGACTCGTAACCCCTTGGCATCTCCAGCCACGTTGGGGATTAATGCAGGTGCTTATTTAGCCCTCACCACTGCCGCGATCGCAATGCCGACTTTATTTGCCCAATCCCCTGTGCTGGTGGCATTTGCGGGAGGAATGGTAGCGGCGTTGTTGGTTTATGCGATCGCCTCTAGTGTGCAAATCACTCCGATCCGGCTGACGTTGGCAGGTGTGGCGGTTTCGTTGATGTTAGCGGCGTTGACTGCCCTATTACAGCTATTTTATGAAAATGAAATTGCGGGTTTATTTTTTTGGGGTGCGGGTTCCCTGGTGCAAACGGATTGGAGTGGCACGGTTTATGCTGCACCGAAGGTATTGGTAGGGGCAATTGTTGCGATTGTGATGGCGAAATCCCTTGATGTACTCTCACTGGGGGATGAAATTGCCCGATCGCTCGGTCAACGGATACAATTAACTCGCTTAATGGCGACTGGGGTAGGTATCTTTTTAGCCGCCGTAGCCGTAAGTGTGGTGGGACCCATTGGTTTTGTCGGGTTGGTTGCGCCTCATCTGGGGCGCTTGATGGGATATCAGAAACATCAACACCTCCTACCCTTAGCCGCCCTTTGGGGGGCTGTTCTATTAGTGGGGGCGGATGTGGTGGCGCGATTTGTCACCGGAACGGTTAGCGAATTGCCTGCGGGTACCGTTACTGCCTTAATTGGCGCACCGTTTCTCATCTGGCTGGTGCGGGTTTCTCTGTCGGGACAACGGGGAACGGTTGGGGAATTTGCGGTGTCAGGGAAATCCTCTCGCCGTGTTTCGTACCCGGTTTTACTCCTAATTGTGATTGGATTACTCCTCATCAGCCTAGTGGCTGGCTTATTATTAGGCGGGATTTCCCTCAACGGGCAGCAACTCTTAAATACCTTAGTCGGGCAGGGTACAGCCCTTTCAGAACAAGTCCTTTTCCACCTGCGCCTCCCCCGTCTTTTAGTCGCCCTCTTCGCTGGTGCATCCCTAGCCGCCAGTGGTTTACTCCTGCAGGGTGTGGTTCGTAATCCCTTGGCTGGACCCGAAATTATTGGGATTACCTCCGGGGCTGGGTTGGGGGCGGTGTTTGTTCTGGTAATATTACCGAATGCGCCTGTAGAAGCGGTTTCCATTGCCGCCTTTATCGGTGCGTTTGTCGCCTTTGGTTGCGTCTATTTAGCCGCTTGGCAAGGAGGCGTGTCACCCGCCCGATTAGCATTGGTAGGGATCGCCGTTTCTGCATTTTGTGCCGCCGGGATTAATCTCTTGGTTGCGATCGCGAAATTACGAGTGGCACAAGCTTTAGTCTGGCTGGTGGGCAGTACCTACGCCAGCACTTGGGAACAACTCTGGCGATTACTGCCTTGGTTTCTGATTTTACTGCCGTTAGCGTGGCTGATCTCGCGTTGGCTGGATTTAATGGCATTGGGGGAAGACTTACCCCGTACCCTAGGATTATCCTTGGAAAAAGCTCGTCTCATTTCTGTTGCGATCGCGGTTGGTTTAGCGGCGACAGCCGTTTCTACAGTGGGTACGATCAGTTTTGTCGGCTTACTCGCCCCCCACGCCGCCCGTCTCCTCGTCGGTTCTCGTCATCGCCAACTGCTCCCCATTGCCGCAATTTTGGGAGCGATTTTGGTCACTCTAGCCGATAGTATAGGTCGAATTGTCCTTGCTCCCAGAGAAATGCCTTCAGGACTTGTTACAGCGTTAATTGGCGCTCCCTATTTCCTGTGGCTACTTTATCGAAATCAAAAGTAAAATTTTAGGGAAGAGAGAAAAATTTTTGAGAATTCCAGGACTATGCCTCTGGTAACTGCATAGGTTCCCAAACGTCAGAGATATAAAGGGTTATGCTCCTTCCTACATAACCCCCTCAGGCAATATCTGAGGGTTTTTTTTGACTTTTCACCTTTTTTTCACAATTGTTCGATAGGTTTAATCATAGTTGTTACCCTGATGTGGAAGTGATTACCCACCCCCTGCTAAAATGGCGGGGGTCTTTTTTTGTCTATTTTTTTTTGTCAATGTTGGTCGGTGCGCCGATCATCAGCTTCATATCTTGATTTACACTCTTTACAGGGAAAAAGCAATGACCAATGACCAATGACCAATGACGAAGGACAATTCATGAGTTCAACACTTCAGCGTCAAATTCAGCAGTTTTACGACGCCTCCTCCGGACTGTGGGAACAGGTTTGGGGCGAACACATGCACCATGGTTATTATGGTCCGCTGGGTCGTGAGAAAAAAGGTCGGCGTCAGGCGCAGATTGATTTAATTGAGGAACTGCTGAATTGGGGTGATGTGCAGCACGCCGAGAACATCTTAGATGTAGGGTGTGGGATTGGCGGAAGTTCTTTGGACTTAGCCCAACGGTTTGGGGCAAAGGTACAAGGGATTACGCTGAGTCCCGTCCAAGCGGCGAGAGCAACCGAACGGGCAAAGGAGGCGGGGTTAGAAACTGCGGTGGAGTTTCAGGTGGCTGACGCCTTGGATATGCCGTTTGCGGATAACTGTTTTGATTTTATCTGGTCGTTAGAAAGTGGGGAACATTTACCCGATAAGCAGAAATTTCTGGCAGAATGCTACCGGGTTCTGAAACCAGGTGGGACATTTCTGATGGCGACGTGGTGTCATCGTCCGATTACGCCAGCCACGGGAGATTTGACGATGGATGAAAAGCAGCATTTAGAGCAAATTTACCAGGTTTACTGTTTACCTTATGTGATTTCATTGCCAGAGTACGCCGCAATTGCCCGTGAGTTATCTTTTGCGGATATTCGCACTGATGATTGGTCAGATGCAGTCGCACCGTTTTGGGATATTGTCATTGATTCAGCCTTTGAACCCCAAGCATTAATCGGTTTACTCAAAAGTGGTTGGGGTACAGTGCAAGCGGCGCTATCGTTGGGATTAATGAGTCGGGGGTATCGGCGGGGTTTGATTCGGTTTGGTGTACTCTCTGCTCAGAAACCATCTTTAAATCGCTTGACCCTGAGCGAAGTCGAAGGGTCAATCCCCTGAAGGGGTGACAAACTCGCGTAAAAGGTAGGTAGGGTATGGGGTGTGGGGTATGGGGTGTGGGGAAAATATTAGAGAAACTAACTGTGATGGTGATACGCCCCAATTTCGGGTTGAAAGGGAGCGATTTCTGGCTTCACATCCACGCCTAACTGATTCAACATCGCCTGTAAAACGGAGTCAGGTGACAAGCGTAAATAGTGGGGAGTGACTTCCAAGGGGACGTGGCGATTACCAAGGTGATAGGCGGCTCGCAGTAAACTCAGGGTATGGGGAGACGTAACGGTTAAAACAGGTTCGGGTTTCGCCGCAATCTGCACCACTATCTCACCTGTCTCAGATTGGAGTAAATCCCCATCATTGAGAATCGTCCCTCTCGGTAAACGCAGATACAAACCCTGACCCTCTGGGGTTTCAAAGCGGTAGCGTGTCCGGGTGCGTTCCTCGGCGGTGAGGGAAAGTGTAAAATTAGCGGAGAGTTTTGTCGCTGAGTTCAAGCGTTGCGTCAACGTCAGCATAAATTGCCCAATCTGTCAAGCTAAAGTACAAGCTAAAGTGACCGTTTCAGGCGAATCAGTTGATTCTGAATTTGCCGTTGTAAATCGGGGTCTAATTGAGCTGTATTAGTAATGGCGTTAAATTGAGCCATGTTGAATCCCTGACTTTCACCAATTTCTTTGGCTTTATTGCAGTAGTTGACGGCAATTCCTTGGACATCAGAGGGGAGTTCTTTGAGAGAATCGGGTTGGGTACAGGTAATATTAGGAATCTGGTCTTGGTTTATCTGTTGCTGAATTTCGCTGAAGGCAGTTTGACGGCTATTTTCGATCGCCAGAAGTGCCTTGGCGTAATTCCTGATTTCTTCTTCGGTGATAGTTTCGGGTGGCAATGGGGAAATAGTGGGACTTGCCTCTGGAGTGGAGTTAGAGGCACATCCAGAGAGAATGAGGGCGAGTGCGGTTACACAACTCGTCCAGGGAATCTTATAGGTTCGCGATCGCGCCTGTATGGGCATGGAATCCGATTCAAGTAGCAACGGCAAAGTGTAGCTCTATTTTGACAGGTTTTGACCGTTTGGAGCTCAGGAACTTAGTAAAACTCAGGGTTCTTGCTTATATCTAGAGTTCCTTACCGAGCGTTATGATACCACAAGAGTGGCTTATCGTTGGCTGGATTCTTGCTGTCTTTGTAATGCATCTTGAATCCGCTGTCGTAAATTACCATCTTTTTCCGCCAGACGTGTAATTTGATTGAATCGGGAGGGGGTTAAATAATTATTCACCAGCGCTAACGCTTGGTTACAATAAGTATTGGCAATTTTTCGCGCCTCCTGAGACGGCAGTTGATTGATGGTTTCTGAGCGATGACACTGGATATCAGGAATGTTGCCATTTACGATTTTTTTAATTTCGTTATAGGCAACTTGGCGCAAGGGTTCCATGGCTAAAACTGCTCTAGCATAGTTGGTAACTTCCGCCTCGGTAACCGCTTGTTGAGCATAGACAGCACGGCTGAAGTCCAAACTTAGAGACTGTCGCGAAAGTTCGGGAATGAACCCAGACAGTAAACCTAAGCTGGTTAGTGCAGCTACAATAAGTGGACGAGAGAAACGAGGCACATGAGGGTGATTACAGTAGGACGTGATCATGACGATCGCAAATAATTAAACAGTACACAACAAAACCCAGAGTGGGCTTGTTTTTCCTGAACTATTTTAGGGGATAGAAGTTCCGCTGTCGGGTGTGAGGGTGTCGGGTGTCGGGTGTTGGGTGTTGGGTGTTGGGTGTCGGGTGTGAGGGTGTGGGGAAGTTGGGGAAGCTGGGGAAGCTGGGGAAGCTGGGGAAGCTGGGGAAGCTGGGGAAGCTGGGGAAGCTGGGGAAGCTGGGGAAGCTGGGGGAGATGGGAGACAAAATTTCTATTGCCTATTCCTTGATAAATGACAAATGACAAATGACCAATGACAAATGACAAATGACAAATGACAAATGACGAATTAATGACGAATTAACGACAAATTTGACACAGTTTTATCACCTGGGTTTGCAGAGTGGAGAGTCCATCAGCACCTCGTTTTAGGCTAACCTCTAACTCTAATAAAACTCGTAACGTTGCCATTAATTGATCCAGGCTGAGGTGTTGCACATCTTTCTTCAAGAAGTAAATACGCTTAGGGTTACCAACTTCGGCGGCGTTAGCAATAACTTTTATATCCTTTTCTCCCTCACTCATCATTAGCTTCACCCATAACCAAGTGCGAAATTGTCCCACAAGGGTGGCGACAATTCGTAATGGGTGTTCGTTGTTGTTGATTAAGTCAGCAATCAATCCTAATGCTTTAGTTGTATCGCCTTTGAGGATACTCCCGGCTAATTGTAAGCTATTGTGAGTTGTGGTGGTGACTAATGCAAAAACAGCGCGTTCATCTAAGCTAGTTGTCTCATCGCCTGCGTAAAGGCGTAATTTGTCGAGTTCGTTGGTAAGTTGGCGGGTATTGTTACCCACTGCATCAGCGAGGAGTTCAGCCGCTAGGGGAGTGAGTTTAACACCAGTGGTTTGGGCGTAGGATTTAACCTGTTGGACTAATTCCTCGGTTTTCCAGGGGGGAATTAGCGGAAATTCTCGGATTTTGGCGTGTTTTTGCAGCAGTTTGGTGGATTTGAGCCGTCCATCGGGGCGATTATGACTGGTGAGGAGTAATATAGATTCTGGTGGAATAGCGGGGAGAGTGCGTCCAAGTTCAGCCAGAACGTTTTCGGAACAGTTTTGGCAAACGGTGGTATCGACTAGCCAGACTAATCGTCCTCCCATCCCAAATGGGGGAGTCATCGCTTGATTGAGTCCCTGAATTACGGCATCGGGTTGGTCTGGGGGAATTCTATCATAGTTAAAACTCAGCCAGTTGGGGTCGAGGACGGACTGGCGCAGTTCGTTGACGGCTTGGGTAAGGGCGAAGTCATTGTCTCCCCAATAAAGATAAATTGGCATAAGGACGTTTAGCGTATTCGGAGGAAATTCAACGTGGATGATACTTATCCAACCTATGTCAATCGGGTGGCGAGGATGACTGTACCCGATAGTTATCATTCCCAGTTACCCAATATCCAGGAGTCACCGAAGTTTGAGCATCTGGCTGATGGCACAACTAAGGCGGTTAATTTTCCAGGATACACGGTGATGACTCCACCCTGGGAGGATGAGTCGGAGAATGGGGCGTTTTACGGGAGTTTACAGGAGTTACAAGGGATATTAGAGCAGGAATTGCCCAGTTTCATGATATCGCTTCCGCCTGAGAGTTTTCATTTCACGCTGGCGGATTTAATTTGGGAGAATAATTATCGGGATGCGGTGCAGAATAATCCAGAGTTTGATCCACAACTTCAGGGACGCATTCGAGAGAGTTTTGGGCAATATCAGGAGTTGTATAGGAGTTCTTATCCTATATATTGGCAGTTTTTTGGCGTGATTGTTATGCCGCGTGCGATTGGGGTTTGTTTGGTGCCAAAAGATGAGGAGTCTTATCAACGAGTGGTTGAGTTCCGGCGTTGTCTTTATCAAAATCCAGGGTTAATTGGTTTGGGGGTTGAGCAGCAGTACCATTTTACGGCGCATATTACGTTAGGATACTTCGGGAAAATTCCAGCACAGCTTGAGCGCGATCGCATTAGTAGTATGTTATCGGATTTGAATCAGCAATGGTTAGGGAAGGAGGATAATTTATTTTTGGTTAAGCGGGCTGAGTTGCGGAAGTTTGATAATATGACTCATTTCTATCGCAAATCGGATTTTCCGGTTGTTGAGTTTTGATCTGAGTTAGTGTGGGGTGGGGGGAATGTTTACGTTGATAAGTTTAAAACCCGCCCTCTTTTAGGTTGTTGAAGATGGGATTTGTGTATTTGCGGTGTGAATGGTTTTGTCTCAGAATTGAATCGTTTTTAACGCAGAGGTTCGCAGAGGTAAGCGCAGAGGGACGCAGAGGGTTTGGCGTTACTTATAGGTAGAAGATGGTAGGATGTTTCTGGCTAATTTTCGACTGAATCGAGGGCGGAAATTATAGTAATTTTATCCAAGAGTGAACCCAATAACTACGTATCATTAATCAACCTTCTGTCCGGGAGCCTCCTGCATTCTGCTATAATTGGGTGGTTTTAGGCTTTTCGAGTGAATAATAAATCATGGCAACTAATCTAGAGATTTTTAAGTCCCCTCGATTTACGGGTGAAGTGATCCAAGCTGATATTGAATTTTTTGATTCTCTAGAAACGATTGATCGCTTTGCGGCTAACAATGACTTACAAATATTTGTTACCCAGTCAGTTCGTCAACAAGGTGTTCCGATTGGAGGAGCTATTGTTCCTCCCGCCAGTCGGTCAAATCACTTAGTCGGTCATGCTATCGACATGAATATTCTATTAAATGATCGCCTCTTTAATAGTACTGATCTGAGATCAAGTAATTTGAGAAATCTGCCAGTTGCTGTCCAAGATTTTATCAGAAGTATACAAATTGATCCGATTCTGCGATGGGGAGGAGATTTTGGTGATCCTGTTCATATTGATGATGGCTTAAATCTGAGACAACCGCTTACTTGGGCGGCTAAGTTTCCGATTATCCAGGCGGAATTGGTTGGTGGATTACCTCCTGATGATTCAGAACAAGAAAGACTATTGTTTCTGACTCGCCCATTTATGCGGGGAGAGGATGTACGTGCTGTTCAAGAAGCGTTGATTCAACGAGGCTTTGATATAGATGCAGATGGTATATTTGGTCCCTTAGCGGATGCAGCCGTAACCGCGTTTCAGGCAAGTCAAGGTTTGACTGTAGATGGGGTGGTTGGTTCTCAAACTCGACAAGCATTGGGGCTGTAATTTGATAAAAAATAAAGATAGTGATTGACTTAAATAACTGTGAACTACAAAATAAGTTACTCTGTAGCAACGAGATAAGGGATGATTAAGTAAGTTAACTAAATATAGTCACTAAGTAGAAAACGGCACGCTCATTAAGTTTGGTAAATCGCCCTCAAACCCTTACTGTTCCCTGTTCCCTATTCCCTATTCCCTGATCTCAACCGTTAACTTTAATTGTGTCCACCTACTTATGAATCCGCTAAATCATCCAATTCTAGAGCAAAGTTTTGCTATCATTGACCAAGAAATTGGCGAACATGACTTCACGCCTGATGAATATGCAATTGTCCGGCGGGTGATTCACAGTACCGCTGATTTTGAATTGGCTAAACTGATTTATTTTAGTCCGGAGGCAATTACATTAGGAATTACCGCCATCCAGAATAAAGTCCCGATTATTACTGATGTGGGTATGGTTAAACAGGGAATTACGGGAATGGTGAGTAAGACGTTTGGGAATCTGGTAATGGCGGCGGTTGAACAAGCATCGGTGGCGCTTCCGGGGAAAACTCGCACGGAAACGGGTTTATTAAGTTGTTATTGTCAGTTTCCTGAAGCTATTTATGTGTTTGGTAATGCGCCGACTGCACTGTTAGCATTATGTGCTGAGTTGCAACAAGCTTCAGTAAAACCAGCTTTGGTTATTGGCGCACCTGTAGGATTTATTTCGGTTGTGGAAGCAAAAGAGACTTTAGCAAAAACCCCAATTCCGCAAATTCGGATTAATGGGCGCAAAGGAGGTTCCCCGGTTGCGGCGGCGATTCTTAATGCTTTAATTGTCTTAGCGTGGGAAAATTCGTGAATTTAACTTATAAGCGTTTGTAGTAAGCGCTTGTAGTAAGCGCTTTAGCGCTTCTGGCACTAAAGTGCCTACTACGAACCTAGTTACCTTGTGGTGGGCAAGAGCAATAAACGATATGATAAAAAATTTAAGGATTCTAACTCTTGCCCACCCTACATGAAATATTAATAACAAATAACGAATAACAAATGACAAATGATATTCATGTAGTCGGAATCGGTTTAGATGGCGTGGCGGGACTTACAGAATCCGTGCGACAATTAGTAGAACGGGCGACGCTGTTAGTGGGGAGCGATCGCGTCATGAGTTACTTCCCTGATCATCCCGCACGCCGCCTGGTTTTGGGCGATTTGACGCAGGTGATCCGCGAGATTCGTCGTCAGTTGGCTAAGAATGAGCCAAATTGCTGTATCATTGTGTTAACCAGTGGCGATCCTTTGTTTTTTGGCTTGGGACGTTTATTATTAGCTGAATTGCCACCTGAACATCTCACGTTTCATCCCCATGTCAGTGCAGTACAATTAGCATTTAGTCGGGTGAAAGTCCCTTGGCAAGATGCGGTGATGATTAGTAGTCACGGGCGTTCGTTAGAACGGTTAACCCAAGCGCTACAACAGGGAACTGATAAAATTGCCGTGCTGACGGATAAAATAAATACGCCGAGTGCGATCGCAAATCTGTTACTTGATCTGGATTTACCCTGTGAGTACCAGTTTTGGCTGTGTGAAAATTTAGGTGGAACTGATGAACGGGTGCGGTGTTTGCCTGTGGATGCGGTACACTTAGAAGCGATCGCGCCGCTGAATGTGGTGATTCTTTTGCGTCAGTCTGAACCGAGTGATATTCCCCTAGATGTCGCCACTTTACCTATTTTAGGGCTATCGGATCACAGCTTTGCCAGTTTTCGCGATCGCCCGGGTTTAATGACTAAGCGAGAAATCCGTACTCTGATTTTAGCGGAACTCTCCCTACAACCAGAACAAATTATCTGGGATATTGGTGCAGGAACGGGTTCCGTCTCGGTTGAAATTGCCCGATTATCGCCTACGTCTCACGTCTATGCGATTGAAAAAACGGCGATGGGAACGGCTTTAATTGAACAAAATTGCCGCCGTTTACAGGTTACGAATGTTACCTCTATCTATGGTACAGCACCGGATATATTATCTCAACTGCCCACCCCCCAGCGGGTGTTTATTGGCGGAAGTGGCGGGAATTTGTTGGCGATTTTAGAACGAACCCAGGCACAATTAGGAGATAATGGCATAGTAGTGTTAGCCTTAGCCACCTTAGAACACCTGAATCAGGCAGTCAACTGGTTTAGCGATCGCGGTTGGACGTATCGATTGTTACAAGTTCAGCTTTCCCGTTCCATTCCCATCGCCCAACTCACCCGTTTTACCCCCCTGAATCCGGTGACGATTATTCGAGCTATGCGATCGGATAAAATAGAGGGTGCTGAATAGGTATTGGGGTGGGGTTATACCAAATCCGCCTTTATCACCCCCTTTTTCCACGGCGATTGAAATCGCTGCTACACAAACAAAGTCCGCCTGCGCGGACTAGGTTATAACGGGGGTAGCGTTCCCCGGATTTGGTATTAGAGAGCAGGGGAGCAGGGGGAGCTGGGGAAGCCATGTAGAGACGTGCCATGGCGCGTCTGGAAGCTGGGGGTGAGGGCTGTTTAAACCACAAAACTCGCCCTGATTCATACGTCGTAGATTATGTAGAGACGCAGCAGGCTACGTCTGTCATCAGTGACATGAAGCAAGTTACAGTTTATCTCAACCATGGAAAACACTGTACCGGAAGCTCCGATAACGGCAGAACCACCATCGAGAACCATATCTTGTATCCCGGTGATATGTGTATTGTTGATCCCGCCAATTCCAAAAAACACAAATACAGAGGTAGAATTGGCAGACTGGATGGCACTCAACGAAAAGGAATTCCCCGACTTTGTTTCACCGACAAAAAAGGGGGTTATGGTTACATCAATCCCGTTGATCTCTCCCCTCTCCCCGCCAATCTACCCGCCATTACCAGCATTAAATCATCGTCCCAAAAACCCCATCCCACCTTTCCGGTAGACTTACCGCCAAAAGTTCCCGGCGATAAAGACAGTCTACAACGCGCCATCTGTCTCCTGGGAAATCGCACTAAATCCGAACTGAAACAGAAACACCAAACCGAATTAAGAGAGCTAATTGGCACCTATCCCAACGCCCAGAGAGCCGCCGATTGGAAGAAAGGATTAAAGCAAGTGGTTAAACAGTCGGATTGATGGAGATGAGGGAGATATGCTATGGCACGTCTGTGTGTAGGGGCTGGTTTAGGGAATAATATTGATGGCTATCCCTAGCTTAGCTGCAAAACCCGCCCCGACCAAATGACGAATGACAAATGACGAATGACAAATGACCCAAAAATTTCGCCAGCTAATCCAACAACCCGAAACCCTCATCCTTCCCGGCGTCTACGATTGCATCAGCGCCAAACTCGCCGAAAAAATCGGCTTTGAAGCCATCTTTACCAGTGGCTTTGGCATTTCCGGTTCCACCCTAGGTAAACCCGATTACGGTTTTCTCACCGCTACCGAAATGCTGAATAGCGCCGGACGAATTGCTGAATCTGTTACCATTCCCCTTATCGCCGATATTGATACCGGGTACGGAAACCCCCTCAATGTTATCCGTACCGTCACCGATATCGTTAAACTTGGTATAGCCGGAATTATCCTCGAAGACCAAGAGTTGCCCAAGAAATGTGGTCATTTTGCCGGAAAACGGGTAATTCCCGCCGCAGATCATATTCAGAAAATCCGCGCCGCCGTTCACGCTCGTGGTAAAAATGAATTAGTGATCATTGCCCGTACTGATGCCCGTGCGCCCTTGGGACTCGACGAAGCGATTAATCGCGGACGTGCCTATTATGAGGCTGGAGCGGATATTATCTTTATAGAAGCACCCCAATCTATTGAAGATTTACAGGCGATCGCATCAGCACTTCCTAATGTGCCTCTGTTTGCCAATATGATAGAAGGGGGCAAAACTCCGGTGCTGTCGGGTCAACAATTGCAAGCGTTAGGCTTCAAAATCGTCGTCTATCCCCTCTCTGGCTTATTTGCAGCAACTAAAGCCATGATGGACTGTTTGACTCATTTGCGCCAACAGGGGACTACCGCAGGCTTTTCCAATCTCGTCTCCTTCCCAGAATTTGAGCAGCTTATTGATGTACCGCACTATCGCCAACTCGAACAGCAGTTCACTGTATCAGAAGCATCACCACCGGAGGAAACGTGATGAGAGGATGGGGGAGTTATCAGTGAGCAGTTATCAGTTATCAGGAGATGGGGAACACCTCGACTTCGCTCGGTGTGTCAGATGGGAGAGATGGGGGAGTTAGTTCAATAGTATTGCACTTGGTCAGGCGGGACGCAATATGGCTCAGATAAGCTTCTCCCTCAGCTCCCCCAGCTTCCCCAGCTTCCCCAGCTTCCCCGGCTTCCCCAGCTTCCCCAGCTTCCCCGGCTTCCCCGGCTTCCCCAGCTTCCCCGGCTTCCCCAGCTTCCCCAGCTTCCCCGGCTTCCCCGGCTTCCCCAGCTCCCCCAGCTTCCCCAGCTTCCCCAGCTTCCCCGGCTTCCCTGATTGATCCGGTTGACCAATAGAAGAATGCCGGTATACATGGGTAGAAAGGGACGCCATCTTCAAAACTTAACCGGAATGCCCTGAAATCCCCTGTAGACGGCAACTACACCCAACAATTACGGTTCTGCCCACTGATACAGTCCATCATACAGAGGTAAAGTGTTAGTAGAAAGTACATAAAAATTTACAAATAAGGGTAAATCGTTTACCCCTTCAGCCAATCATATACCGCTCGGCAAAGGAAACCAACCATGTTTGAACATTTTACAGACAGAGCTATCAAATCGATTATGCTCGCCCAAGAGGAAGCCCGTCGCCTGGGACATAACCTCGTGGGAACGGAGCAAATTCTCTTGGGATTGCTGCGAGAAGGAACCAGTGTGGCGGCGATTGTCCTCAAAGATATGGATGTCACCCTGGAATCAACCCGGAAAGTCGTCGAGAAAATCATTGGTCGCGGATCAGGCTTTGTTCCAGCAGAAATTCCCTTCACTCCCAAAGCCAAACGCCTGTTTGAGCAATCCTTCAAAGAAGCTCGACAACTGGGACATAATTATATCGGTCCAGAGCATTTGTTACTCGCCATCCTTCAAGACAGCGACAGCGTTGCGGGTAAAGTGTTACAAAGTTTAGGCGTCAATCCATCCACCGCCCGCACCAAACTGATTCAAGCCATTGGCGAAGTAGCAGCGGCTGCAACCGCTAGAGGACCCGGTACTTCAATGATGGGTCGCACCTCAAAGTCCGCGACTCTGGAAGAGTTTGGCAGGAATCTCACCCAGTTAGCCTCAGAAGGTAAGTTAGACCCTGTGGTGGGTCGTGTCAAGGAAATTGAACGGATTATCCAGATTTTAGGACGCCGCACCAAGAATAATCCCGTATTATTGGGAGAACCTGGCGTGGGTAAAACCGCGATCGCAGAAGGATTGGCGCAACGGATTTCCGATAGTCAGGTGCCAGAACTGTTGGAAAATAAGCAGGTGATCAGCCTGGATATCGGATCACTGATTTCCGGGACTCGTTTCCGGGGTGATTTCGAGGAACGCATCAAGAATATAATGGCGGAAGTGCGCGAAGCCGGAAATATTATCCTGGTGATTGACGAAATTCATACCTTAGTCGGTGCTGGAGCGTTAGAAGGCGGATTAGATGCAGCAAATATCCTCAAACCCGCATTAGCACGAGGCGAACTCCAGTGTGTTGGGGCGACGACGTTGGATGAATATCGCAAGCATATTGAGCGAGACGCCGCCCTAGAACGCCGTTTCCAACCGATTATGGTGGGTGAACCCTCGGTTGAGGAAACCATTGAAATTTTGCAGGGATTACGGGATGCTTATGAGCAGCATCACCGAGTAGAAATCTCTGATCATGCGTTAGATGCAGCGGCGAAACTGTCCGATCGTTATATTAGCGATCGCTTCTTACCGGACAAAGCCATTGACTTGATTGATGAAGCTGGAAGCCGTGTGCATCTGATTCATTGTCAGCCGTCTCCCGCGACACGCGACATCAAGCGTCAAATGCGTCAGGTAACCAAAGAAAAAGAAGACGCCGTTCGTCTCCAGGACTTTGAGAAAGCCGCCCAATTGCGCGATCGCGAACAGGAACTGGAAACTCAGCTTCAGGCGGTTCTGCAAGAGGAAACCGACGAAGATACCCCTGTGCAGACACCTCTGGTAAATGAAGAAGATATTGCCCACATTGTCTCCTCCTGGACAGGTGTACCCGTCAACAAGCTGACCCGATCCGAATCAGCCCTGCTGCTGCACATGGAAGATACCTTGCACCAACGCTTAATTGGTCAAGAAGAAGCCGTTACAGCCGTCTCCAAAGCGATTCGGCGGGCGCGGGTGGGATTAAAAGACCCGAATCGACCCATCGCTAGCTTTATCTTCTCTGGACCGACAGGAGTGGGTAAGACGGAATTGGCGAAAGCATTGGCGGCTTACTTCTTCGGGTCAGAAGAGGCGATGATTCGCTTGGATATGTCCGAATACATGGACCCGCACACCGTCTCTAAGCTAATCGGTTCGCCTCCCGGATTTGTCGGCTATGACGAAGGCGGTCAACTTACAGAAGCCGTCCGGCGTCAACCCTACACAGTACTCCTGTTTGACGAAATCGAGAAAGCACACCCCGATGTCTTCAATAGTCTCTTACAACTGTTGGATGATGGTCGGTTAACAGATGCTAAGGGTCGTACTGTAGACTTCAAGAACACCCTGATTATCATGACCTCGAACATCGGTTCGCGGGTGATTGAAAAAGGTGGCGGTGGTTTCGGATTTGAAGATTCAGACAACCTGGCTGAGTCTCAATACAACCGGATTCGTAGCCGTGTGAATGATGAACTCAAGGACTATTTCCGTCCAGAATTCCTCAATCGCCTTGACGATATTATCGTCTTCCGTCAGTTAAACCGAGATGAGATTAAGCAAATTGCTGATCTCCTGTTGGTGGAAGTGTCAACTCGCTTAGTTGAACAGGGAATTACCCTGGAAGTGACGGAACGCTTCAAAGAGCGTTTAGTCGAAGAAGGGTATGATCCCAGTTATGGGGCGCGACCTTTACGTCGGACGATTATGCGGCTATTAGAAGATAGCTTAGCGGAAGCCATGTTAGCGAGTGAGATCCTTGAGGGAGAAACCGCTGTGGTTGATGTAGATGAGAATGGTGAGGTGAAGGTTTTACCCGGTGAATCGCCAGCGCGATTGCTGCAACCTGTTGGTTAAATTTTAGCAACCTAGACGTAGCATGTAACTTGTTCTAGACGTAACATGCTACGTCTTTTTTTTTACAACTTTTTTACCACCAAAACCGCCGAATTAGCCACGTCACCAAAGCCGCAACAAAGGCGACTGTTAACTATAGCACTACGAGGATACGTTAGGACATCAGTTAGTCCAAGAGGGACCCAAGGATTTAGATGTGCAAGTAACCAAAGATGCGGTGATGATTAGCGGCGAACGCAAATCTGAAGCCAAGACTGAAGAAGGAGGAATGACGCGCAGTGAATTCCGCTATGGTAAGTTCCGCCGCGTAATTCCCTTACCCGGACAAGTTGAGAATACGCAAGTCCAAGCTGACTATAAAGACGGCATTCTAAATCTCAATATTCCCAAAGCGGAAGCAGAAAAGAACAAAGTCTTTAAAGTGAACCTTGGCTAATCAGAATCGGTGCGAATTCAGATTAACTAGGCTTGTAGACAGCCCTCACCCCCAACCCCTCTCCCAAGCTTGGGAGAGGGGAGCCATCAACTGATATCATGTCCTGACGATTACCCATAATTGCAATGCTGTAATAACAAGGGTTTCAGGCGTTTTTATTCGGGGTGTTTGACCGGACATGATATGATAGTAATAAAGACAAAGATTAATTAGGGGCTGATGAACAAAACCGAAACCCTTACCCATCAATACTTTGAGCTTTATTGACAGAGGGTTTGATTCAAGGAAATCGGGTAGTATTCTTTAAAGGTATGGCATCACCTTGCTCAGGAAAAATGTACCCTTGCTCCCCCAGCTTCCCCCGCTCCCCCTCACCACAACACTTATTCAGCAGACCCTAATTAGGGCGAGTTTTGGTGAGCCGTTATCGGTGAGGTCGGGCGGGTTTTGTTGTACATTTATCGGTGAGGTCGGGCGGGTTTTGTTGTTCCGTTATTTCAGCAATAGCTGACGTTAGTTCCTAAACCCGCCCCTACAGTCCCTAAACCTGCCCCTACATTAGTTTCTAAACCCGCCCCTAGATTAGTTTCTAAACCCGCCCCTACAATTGATGCTAATCATCAATCACGAATTATTAATCTCCAATCTCCTGAAGCGCCTGTCGCACATCATCTCTAATTTCTTCAGCACATCCTTTAACAGGTTTATGACAGTAATCCGCCACCGATAAAGGTGAACCAATACGAATATCAACATCGCATCCCTTGTGCGGTACAGGTTGACTATAATGAATCCGAATTGGCACAATCTTAATCCCTAAACCCGGTTGATCCGTTTCTGCATGAAGCGCAATCCGAGCCAATCCTGGTTCTAAGGGTTGGATGTCTTCCGTCCGAAAAATATCGCCTTCAGGGAAAATAACCAGAACTTTTCCCTTCTCCAATAACTCAATTCCGTGACGCAGACTGGAAATTCCCGGATGTTTAGGATCAACGGGGAATCCGCCTAAACGACGAATAAACCACCCTTGCACGCCTTTCATTTCATCAATCGACACCATAAACTGTAAATCTCGTCCGGTAATATCTCGACCAGCGGCATAAGCTAACATCAGCGCATCCCAGCGAGACCGATGGGTGGGTGCAAAGATAACTGGATTATCTTTGGGTAAATTCTCCCGTCCCTTGACCTGAATCTTGCCAAAGTAAAAAGGCAAAACCAGGTAACGCCCTAGGGGATAGACTAGGCGCACTAACCACGGCGAAACATGAGAGGTAGTTGCCTCTTCCTTGGTATTGGTGGAATGGTCTTGAGTTTTGTCGGGGGATTTAGTCTGGCTCATTGTGGCAATTGGTGATGTGTAAGCCAAAAATTTTCATTACAGCTTTACCTTAGGTGTTATGACCTAGACTATCCTCTGCCTAAAGGTTGATGACGTTAGTTTGTAGTAAGGGCTTTAGCCTTTATCAAAGGAGGCAGCGCCAGGAAACGAGACTGGACTAGGGCGGGTTTTGTTGTTGATTTATTGGTGAGGAGGGCGGGTTTTGTTGTTCCGTTATTTCAGCAATAGCTGACGTTAGTTCCTAAACCCGCCCCTACATTAGTTTCTAAACCCGCCCCTACAATCGACTGTAATTGCACAAAAATCTGCCTGTTGAATGGTGCAAGACTTGCTTCACCTATGCCACCTTCAAATTAGGTACAGATACTCAAACAACAATATGTCTTATCATTACGAACTCCTCATCATTGGTGCAGGGTCTGGCGGACTAGCAGCAGCGAAACGAGCCGCTGCTTATGATATCAACGTTGCTGTGGTGGAAAAAGAATCCCTAGGTGGCACTTGTGTCAATCGCGGCTGCATTCCCAAAAAATTAATGGTCTATGCGGCTGATTTTGCCTTACAAGATCAACTCGCCACCAGCTATGGCTGGAGTGAATGTCAACGGCAAATCAATTGGTCACAATTTCTCAGCAAAATCCACCACCATATCGATAAACTGAATCAATCCTATCTGCAAACACTGGAGGAGGCGGGAATCGACCTGATTCGCGGTCAAGCCAAATTTGTGGATGCTCATACGATAACTGTAAGCGATCGCCAAATTACTGCCAATAAAATTATTATTGCTGTGGGTGGGCATCCCATCGTACCCAATATCCCTGGCAAAGAGCATGGGATTACCTCCCGCGAAATGTTTCACCTGCAAGAATTGCCCAAACGACTGGCAATTATTGGCGGCGGCTATATTGGTGTAGAATTTGCCAGTATGATGGATGCTTTGGGATCTGAGGTCACGCTGATGGATGTCGAGGAATCAATCTTACCTGGGTTTGATCACGATATCCGCATGTCTGTGCAAAAGAGCTTAAGTCAACGGGGAATTCGGATTCTGACTCAAACCACAGCCAAAGAAATTAGCCAAGGAAGCGATGGAATCCAACTCAGCTTATCTGGGGACTATCAGGAAACCCTGAACGCCGATACTGTCTTAATTGCCACCAGTCGCGCCCCCAATACGAAAGACTTGGGTTTGGAAAACACGGAGGTTAACGTCAGTGAAAAAGGCGTCATTGAGGTGGATGAGTACAGCCGCACGACGCAGGATACTATTTTTGCCATTGGTGATTGTACCAATCGTATCCCCTTAACCCCCGTCGCCATCGCTGAAGGTCAAGCTGTTGTAGATACGGCAATTGGCAACCAGCCCCAGTCTGTCAATTACGACGATGTTCCCTCTGCGGTGTTTACCCGCCCAGAAGCGGCGACTGTGGGAATGACACAAAGCAAGGCGCAGAAAAAATTTGGTGACTCCGTGCGCTGCTACCGCACTGAATTTAAACCCATGCTTTACAGCCTGAGTGAACAAGACGAAAAAGCGATGATCAAATTAATCGCTGAGGGCGAAAACCAACGCATCGTGGGCGCTCAGATGGTGGGTGAACATGCGGCGGATATTATGCAAACTCTCGCCGTGGCGATTCGTCAGGGTGTCAACAAGCAAGAGCTAGATGCGACGATTTGTATCCATCCCACGATTGGAGAAGAGGTTCTCACGCTGGACTAAATCTGGGTTAACTCGAATGGTACTGACTGGCAGGCTGGTGGGCAATGCCCACCCTACGATATCTCAAGGGTTTCGGCGGATAAAACGGCAGAAGGCGAGCCTGCCATTTGGGTTAACTCCCTTTTGGTGGGGACAAGGCAAATGGTATGGTTTTCATTTCTTAAGAATACGGAAAATTGCGGTAATCTGCGGTAATATATACATATACATAGGTCGATAAAATTACCCCATGAAATTATTGGATTACGCTCTCATCACAAGACGTCAGGCGAGCGTAAGACGGAAAAACTCATGCTTCGAGCTGCAATTAATATGGAGACAATGAGACTTGTGGAGAAGCACGTAATTCGTAAAGGAAGTCGAGAATGGAAAGAGATTGATGATTTGGCATTCAAGTCTAAAAATCTTTACAACCGAGCCAATTACGAAATTCGTCAACACTTCTTTAAAACCAACCAGATCCTCTCCTACAACGAGATGGCATCTCGGATGCGACTAGAGGAGTCTTATTGTGCCTTACCTCGCAAAGTCTCTCAACAAGTCCTGCGTTGCTTGGACAGGAACTGGAAAGCATGGAAAGAAGCTAATAAGGCATACAATAAAAACCCGGTCTTATTCTTGGGCAAGCCCAAGCTTCCCAAGTATAAAGATAAAGAGAAGGGGCGTAATCTGCTGGTTTACACCATCCAGGCTATTAGCTCGAAAGAGCTTCAAAAAGGATGGATTAAGCCATCGGGAACAAACCTTATGATATCTAGCAACAAGCAGGATATCAATGAAGTAAGAATTGTTCCCCGCCTGAATTACTACGTGGTTGAGGTGATTTATGAGCAACCCATTCAGCAATTGGTTAGCGGTGAAGCGGTAGCCGATGTAGATATTGGACTGAACAACTTAGCGGCTGTAACTTCAAATCAAAAAGGGTTTAAACCTTTCCTGATTAACGGCAGACCTATTAAAGCGGTTAACAATTACTACAACAAGAAAAAAGCCGAACTGCAATCTCAACTTAATGGAAACAGAAAAACGTCAAACAGAATTCAATGTTTATCAACTAAACGAGGATTCAAGATTGACGACTATCTCCACAAGTCCAGTCGGTTTATTATCAATCAGTTAGTTGAGAACAACATCTCAACTCTCGTGATTGGTAAAAACGAGAACTGGAAGCAAGGAATCAGTATCGGTAAGGCTAACAATCAGAACTTTACTAGCGTTCCTCATGCAAGATTTATCGAGATGTTGACCTATAAAGCTGAACGGGTTGGCATAAAAGTCATCATCACCGAAGAATCTTATACGTCGGTTGCTAGTTTTCTGGATGGAGATTTTATTCCTGTTCACGGAAGCCCAGAGGCATTAGCCGCAAAATTTAGCGGTCGTCGTGTTAAGCGTGGGTTGTACAAATCGAAAATCGGCATCAAATTCAACGCCGACATCAATGGTAGTTACAACATCATTCGCAAAGTAGTCCCAGATGCTTTTGGCAATGGGATAGAGGGTGTAGTAGTTCACCCAGTCAAGATTACTCTGACCAACTAATTTCCGCGTTTTTCCGCAAAATTAGGAACTATTCAGGCACACATTGGGATACTCCGACAACAGCAAACACTGAAGTCTGTCGGTGAATCAATTAAGAGTTATAACAGCTTGGTTGACGCCTATTATCAGGGAGAAGCTAATCGTCCATCCTTGCCTAAGTACAGGAAAAAAGGTGGTTGGGCGGCGGTAACTTTTCCTAAGCAAGCTCTAACCTACAAAGACGGGTGTTTTCGCCCATCCACGACTCAAAGAATCCAAGCCTGAACTCATCAGTCAGATTGACGCTTCGACTCCGCGAGCGCGTCAACACCGAGCGGAGCCGAGGTGTTGAGTTACCATTGCCAGAGTTTATTGACTCAGACTGGGTTAAAGAAGTAACGATTCGTCCTTGTCTTGGTGAGTTCTGGATTGATTGGGTAATAGACGACTCAAAAGAACCCATTAAAGTCAACCCCAACCTAGACCGGGTGCAGCGTAAACGCAACAACCAAATGAGGGATGCCATTAACAAGGCAGCTAGATTCATCATTAATCGGTGCTTGGCTGACGGAATTGGCAATCTGGTTATTGGTTGGAACGAGGGACTCAAAAACAGTCCCAAGATGGGTAAGCGTGGGAACCAAAACTTCATGCCCATCCCCACGGGCAGGCTAATTGAACGTCTAAGGCAGCTTGACACTGCCGAAGCGGTACGATCTGTTTTCCAATCTGAAACGATCATACCGCGAGAAATGTGAAGCGAGAGTCTTTCAACCCTTCGGCTTCGCTCAGGGTTGAAGCTGAGCGAAGCCGAAGCTTCAAGCTGTCGCGTAGCATCCGCTCTCCAATCCTCTCGCTTTTAAGGAGAGGAGATGTCAAAATTGAGTAAAATCAAGAGCAAAGTAGCCCAAATGAGTGCAACAAATAGCGCTAAAAAAATAAAATTCGGTACCGATGGCTGGCGGGGAATCATCGCTGATGATTTTACCTTCGCCAATGTCTGTAAGGTAACTCGTGCGATCGCGAATTATCTGGATACAGCCTACGGCAAAGACCGCCCCGTCTTGGTAGCTTATGATACCCGCTTTCTGGCTGATGAGTTTGCCCGCACCGCTGCTGAGGTTTTGGCAGACTTGGGCTGGACGGTGAAAATTGTCAACCGGGATTGTCCGACGCCAGTGATTGCCTATCAAGCGCGTCAACTCAACTCAGCCGGAGCGCTGATGTTTACAGCATCCCACAATCCCGCTGCCTATTGCGGGATTAAATATATTCCGGATTATGCAGGTCCTGCTACCCCGGAAATTACGGATACGATTGTTTCCAATATTGCTGGGGCAGATGATGCACTACCGAGTGGTAAGTCGGGTGATAAAATTTCTACCTTTGATCCGAAACCGGATTACTTGGACTTTATTTACACGCTACTAGATGTAGAACGGATTCGGCGGGCGCAACTCAAAGTAAAATACGATGCCCTTTATTCCACCTCTCGCGGTTATCTGGATGATGTCCTGGAATACTGTGGCTGTCAGACGGAAAGCTTTAACACTACCCGTGATGTCTTATTTGGTGGCGGAATGCCCGAACCCAAAGGCGAGTATCTGGTGGGGTTAAGAGAAGCCGTGACGCGAGATCAGGCGGATTTAGGTCTAGCGACTGATGGGGATAGCGATCGCTTTGGTATCGTAGATGAACAGGGTAATGTACTAACCCCCAATACCGTGCTATTGTTACTGGCACGCCACCTGATTAAAAACAAAGGTAAAAAAGGTGCGATCGTCCGTACCGTTGCCACAACTCACCTATTGGATAACTTTGCCGTAAAACATGGTCTAGAAACTTACGAGACAGCCGTCGGGTTTAAATACATCGGTCAGAAAATGCGGGAAACCGAGGTGCTGATTGGCGGTGAAGAATCCGGGGGATTGAGCATTATTGGGCATATTCCTGAAAAAGATGGTATTTTAGCCAATATGCTGGTGGCTGAAGCCATTGCCTACGAAGGTAAACCCCTAAGTCAGTTAGTCGAAGAAGCGATTAAAGAAGCGGATGGTCCGGTTTACAACCAGCGTCTAGACTTGCATTTGAATGAGGATCACAAAGCCGCCGTTTTAGACACTTGCACCAAAAATCCCCCCCAAGAAGTGGCTGGAATTAAGGTTAAAGAAGTCGGGCGCAAAGACGGGATTAAACTCTATTTATCAGAAGGAAGTTGGGTGTTATTGCGTCCCTCCGGTACCGAACCTCTGATGCGGGTGTATATGGAAGCGGATTCTCCTGAAAAGCAAAATCAAATTGCTGAGGCGATGAAGCAGATGATTCAGCAGATGGAACCAGCAACGGTATAACTAAAGCTTGCTGAATTAGGGTTGTAGAGACGTTACATGCAACGTCTCTACACAGCAAGAGGAGGCGATTGAAATCGCTGCTACACAAACAAAGTCCGCCTGCGCGGACTGCGATTATAGAGGATTTCGACTTCCATCCCCCCACCAAAATGAATCGCAAAATAGTTTCAATCCCTGATAGGGATTATAGAGGATTTCGACCCAACATCGTACCACATTCACTGCAAATACTTCAGTTTCAATCCCTGATAGGGATTATAGAGGATTTCGACTTCAAGAGAGCGATCGCGAATAAGGGCAGGAGGATGAGTAAGTTTCAATCCCTGATAGGGATTATAGAGGATTTCGACAATCCTGCCAATCCCCACCAACCTGATCAATAGCTTGTTTCAATCCCTGATAGGGATTATAGAGGATTTCGACATCAAAGTTGCCAAATTTGCGGACAGCTCGTCTAAGTTTCAATCCCTGATAGGGATTATAGAGGATTTCGACAGCTTTATCGAAAAATTTACTTAGAGGTAATCATGGTTTCAATCCCTGATAGGGATTATAGAGGATTTCGACGAGGGCAGTTCCCCTCGCCGCCGCACTGCCACTCAAGTTTCAATCCCTGATAGGGATTATAGAGGATTTCGACTAGTAGTAGGAAAAGTAGGTTCAGAAGTAATTTGGTTTCAATCCCTGATAGGGATTATAGAGGATTTCGACACTATGCCTTATGATATTTACTATCAAGAACATTTTATCGTTTCATAGGGTCGAAGGAAAGATTTATCTTTCTCAGCTCCCATTCAAAACCGAACGAGCAAGTTTCCAAGCATTCGGCTCCTAGTATGCCTCCGATAATTAGTGGAACCCTTTCCCGTTTCCAGTTGGGGGTCTGGTCTGTTTAACGCTTTTATTGTCCCTTTTTATCCCACGTTCAGAGGTTTCGCCTCCTACGTTTTAGGCATTTTAAGAACTTAATCAGTCGTGACCAAGGCAGTGACTGCCATACGTCAGCTTATCTTAAGCGTTACCTTAAGCTTTGGCTTCTTATGACATCGTATTCAATCGGGTTCATCCGGAGTTAGCTCACCCTACTTGTGAAGGATTTCCTTATCCAATCAGGTAAACAAGTTGTGCTATCTGTTCAACAAATAACAGTTCATGTTTCCTGTGGATGGATTTGCGGTTTAACCTATCACCTCTGACCAGAATTATCCTGCAAGAGAACCCGATGATTTACCTCGTTCCAAGTAACTATTTCTTGATACCTTTAGGTTCCGAGTATCCGCCGGGGTAATTATCGACAACATCTCTTGTTGGTGGATTGCGCCCAACAAGCTCTTTACCCATTGCACCAAGTATGGAGATATCCAAAGGATAATATGGATACCAGTCGCTGTCCCTTTGGGGCTGGTCACTGTTATCCCCTTCCTTTGTTACCACCGTTCCTTTACATATAGTAAAGAATCTAGGTTTTCTCCCCTTTCGGGAGAGAATTCCCGTACACAGCCTCTTTCTCTGGCTCCTATCTAACGACGGGTCTTACTCAATTTACTGTACGTTAACCCTGGGCATCTTCCCTCCCGACTTCACCAGTTGAGGCTACCAGCTTATCCGGTTTTCTCCTAAGCTGTTCCAGGACAAGTTGCTATCTTGTTTAAGGTAGGAGATGGATTCACCCCGATGCTAAGGGGGTGGGAATTTAACCCACATAGATTACTTAGTTGTCAAGGTGCAATTTTAGTTAAACTAGGGCTGCACCTTGCCACCTTTTCCTATTAGTATCTTTACAGCAAAAAAAAAAAATCTAATAATTATAGGTGAACGAGTCGCCCCAATCCCTGATAGGGATTATAGAGGATTTCGACTGCCGACCTCTGAAACGCTTGCTGTATTTGGTTTTCAAGGTTCGATTGCGACAACCTCTTCTAACTATAGCATTTCAGCCCTCGCTTTTGACAAGCCCTCTCCAACAAAAACTCTCAAATCCTTGCTGGATAAGTTTTTCAGACATTGCGACAACCTCCTAAACTGGGAAAAAGCCTGTATCCCTGATCCAATAAGGATTACAGCCTCAAATTTTGACTCCTCAAAAAAAACACCTACTGGTTGTCGCATTAGGCAAAGAAAATCGAATCATCCCGAAGAGATTCGCCGCCGATGCGCTTAACCTTGCATTGACAATACCCCAGAGGCAGTCAAACTGTACTCATATAAACTATACTGCATCCACTGCCCTGAAGACTTGAGCGTTAGATGAAAGCCTTAACTAATCTACTCACATCTGTGATTGTCGCCGCTTGGATTGCGGCAATTGCCATCCTATCGGTACAAAATGCCACACTTGTATCTCTTAGATTTCTCAATGTTGAATCCATTAAACTCCCTGTGGGAGTTGTTTTAGCGTTTAGTGTGGGAATAGGCGTGATTGCTGGGGCAATTATTCCCTGGGTATGGCAGATAGAAGGCAGAAGGCGATTATAAGTAGGTGGACATAATTAACGTGAAGGGTGAAGATAGTCATTTGTCATTTGTCATTTGTCATTTGTAAGGGTTTGAGGTTTGTTTACAAAACTTAGTGGGTATGCTGTTTTCTTTTTAGGTAATCTGTAGGGACGGGTTTAGGGACAATTGTAGGGGCGGGTTTAGGGACTAAATTCAGCTAGTCACCGATAAATCAACAAGAAAACCCGCCCTCCCCACCGATAAATCAACAAGAAAACCCGCCCTCCCCACCGATAATGGAACAACAAAACCCGCCCTCCTCACCGATAATGGAACAACAAAACCCGCCCTCCCCACCGATAAATCAACAAGAAAACCCGCCCTCCCCACCGATAAAGCAACAACAAAACCCGTCCTCCTCACCGATAAAGCAACAACAAAACCCGTCCATTCCTCCACCGCCAGACAATCAATTAATCCCAAACCGAACAACAAAAATCAGCAGATTTTCAACCGCGATCGCATATCAAAATGTCGGCGTGAAAGGGTGGGGCAGGGCGGGTTTTGTCGAAAGGTGATTGGTTGCTTCATTAATTTTGTCCCTAAACCCGCCCCTACATGGGAACTTGGAATAACCAACGATAGTATGGGGATTGCAAGGTTTATAATTATTTACACCACCAACGCTGGACGCTGGTGAATCCCCGGATTTGTCGCTTCTAACCGAGTAGCCAACGCAATCAGCGTCGCTTCAGCCGCAGGGCGTCCCACTAGCTGAACCCCTACAGGTAAACCCTTTGAGTCAAATCCTGTCGGAATTGCGATCGCGGGAAGTCCACTGGCATTAAATGGAGGACAAGGCGCAATCCAACGAATAATATTTTGCAACGTTTCCTCTGGACTTAAAGACGCCCATTCCCCCACCCGAATCGTTGGGTGCATATAAACCGGAAGCACCAACACCTGAAAATTCTCAAAAAAGCCGACAATCTGTCGCGATGTAATCTGCATCTGGGCAACAGCTTGCAAATACTCCCCCGCCGAACCGGATTGGGCGGCAATCCACTGATTCATCGGACTTAACGCCGCCACGGGAATTCCTGTCGCCGTTACCCCGGCTTGCCACACCTTTTGAAAAGGTTCAATTAAAGCACTAAAATCAGGACAACCCGGTTCCACCTGATGTCCCATCTCTTCCAAGCGCCGCGCCGTTTCATGCACCGCCTGCTGACAAACCTCTGCGGCATCCCCTAGAGGGGGTATCGCTGTAGAAAAGGCAATTCGCAATTGACCCAGCGGTTGACGAGTGGCTTCCAGAAATGATACCTCCGGATCAGGTAACCAATAGGGATCACCGGGAATATAGCCAGACATCACATCCAGCAACGCCGCCGCATCCGCAACCGTGCGGGCTAAAGAACCATTAGCGGCAATTCCATTTTGGCGATCGCCCACTGGGGCAAAAGAGACTCGTCCCCGTGCGGGTTTAATCCCCACCACGCCACAGCAGGAGGCAGGTCCACGCACTGAACCGCCCCCATCAGACCCCTGGGCGATCGGGCATAATCCAGCAGCAACAGCCGCAGCAGACCCCCCACTTGATCCGCCTGGGGTGTATTCTAAATTCCAGGGATTACGGGCTGGGGGGAATCCTGGAGGTTCGGTATAAGGAAGCGAACCCACTTCTGAGGTGGCGGTTTTGCCTAAAATAATGAATCCCGCTTGTTTAATCCGGGCGACGACGCCATCATCGTAAGGTGCTATTTTATCTTTGAGAATCGGCGTGCCGTAGGTACAGGGTAATCCCTGGACAGCGGTGAGGTCTTTAATAGCAATGGGTACGCCAAAAAAAGGGGGCAGTTCGGCACTATCTCTTATCTGCGTCAACTGTTCCGTTTTGGCTTTGGCATCCGCTAGCGCCATATCAGTGGCGACACTAAAATAACTGCCCAATTGAGGATTAAACTGTTGAATGCGGGCTAAATACAGTTCGACTAATTCTAAGGGAGATAATTGACCTTGGCGAATTAATTGCGCTTGTTCTAAAGCGGGTGTGAAGGCTAAATCAGTGTTAGTCATTTGTCATTTGTCCTTAGTCATTGGTTATTTGTCCTTTGTTGAAGACGGCTTGCTGTCTGTCGAGGTAGGTTTAGCGGGTGTAGGGTGAGGAGAGCAAAGCGTAACGCACCATTTCAAACGATAGTAGTGAAACCCTATAACAATAGGCAATTGAGCCAATGACGCAGAGGTTTAGGTTGGTTGGGTTCTTGATAATTATTGGGTAATAGTTTAATCAGCGCCTCTTCTAACGTTTCCATCGCCTTTTGGACTTCCTTTGGTTTGGGGCGTTTGGATTGAGGAAAGTGCAAGGGTTCGCCAAATCGCAGGGTTAATAGCTTGCGAAAATAAAGGTCATGAGTGCCAATCAAGGCTACGGGTACAATGGGGACGCCCGCCCGCAACGCATACATAATCCCACCTCGCGCTAAGGGTAATTGTAATTCACCTTCAACCTCACCCAGTCTCCCCTCTGGAAAGATTAAAACGCCATCCCCACGGGCAAAAATTGCCTGCACCACCCGTTCTATCTGTCGCATAGTACCTAATCCGGCGTTGCTGGGTACATCCTCTTCAATGGCGGCGGCTAAGTCGGCTAAATCCTCGCGCCCTGCTTGGGCGGCTTCAATAACCGCTTTTTCTTCTTTCCAGCGCCGTTCTAGGGGAATGACACCCCCCGCCCAACCCAAAATCCGGCGTTTCCACCAATGGTTATAGAGAGTACGGGCGTCAGCCGGGGTGTAGTAGTAGGGATGTTCGGGGACTTCGGCGAGAATCAATAATGGATCAATGTGATTGAGATGGTTGGCGGCGAGTAATGCGGGTTGAGTGGGGATATATTCCGGGTTTTCGATTCGCACCGGGAACAGCAGATGAATAAACGATCGCAGGATGAAACGCCTTACCCTTCCCCTGACTCGCTGATCACAATCCCCATTCGCGATCGCATTCAGATTATTCCTAGCATTTTCGACAGCATCACGCACTCTGCGATCGCGGGCTGCACTCAATCCTTCTTTCACCCGTTGAATCATTGCAGGTGTCAGGGGTGGCGATTGGGTTTGTTGGGTTTGCTGATTCTCTACGGAGGAACTCATAGGCAATTAGGGAAACAGGGAACACCGAGGTAGCCGGAATAGACTTCATCATTCATCTTTGATAACGTCTGTCCTCGATAGGAAATGCAATAGCCCAGTTTTTCCTTTGTCACCGTCTCCACTTCGTTGCTTTGATTACACCATCCTGAATAGCTTGGAGTCGCAACGGTTCAAGTTACAACGGTAGTATAGACAGTTCAAAAACTGGCATACTATTATATACCAGTTTTCCAGGTCGTTATAAGAAGTTTAAATACTAAATTTGAGTTAGCCGCTTATGGTGCTAATGGTTATCCTGGGACACAATAAGGCTAAATTATTCAGGGAGCTTCTCAGTTGCCAAAAGAAGCTCCCTAACGGTTACTATTATTGATTTCCTTGGGAATCATTGTCAGTTGGAGGTTGAATATCAACATCAGGCGCGGTAATCGTCTTTTCTTCTTGGGTTACTTCCACATCAGGAACAGTAATCTCTTTTTGCTCAGTTCCTACATCAACTTCTGGTCCCTCAACTTCATATTCGGGCAAATTCCCAGGATCTACGTTTACATCTACATCCGGTTCTTCCCCGGCTTGCTCTTTTTCCACGCGACAACCTGTTGAAACAACAAGCAGTAAAGCCAGAGGAAGTAATAGAAAGGGTCGTTTTAGAAAAGACATAACTTTTTTATAGAATTCATTATCTCGTTACTAGGGTATTTACATAATGTAATAACTCTTACAACGAAGACTCTCTCATTTTAGGAAATAAGGTCAATTTTAGCTTATGCCTTTAGGATGAAATTATTTGAAGTAGCGTAGCATGTCTCAATTGTTACATCAGCCTCGTAGGGGCGCGAGGCTTGCATCCGTGTCAACTTAAGGTGAGAACTTTTCCCTGTAAAACTTTGAATTTCATCGCTTTAATCTTATCCGGTTCCTTCCCCTTGATAAGGGGAGGGTTAGGGTGGGGTAAAAATGTTGAGGTAGGGGCGCACCGACGTGCGCCCGATTTAATCGTCAAATCTACTCAGCCTCACACAAATCGATGCATAAACTCATAGGTCAAATCCACTCGTCCTTTACGTAACATCGCCGGGTCGAAGCGTTCTGTGGTATTACAGGTCATTAATACCACTAATTTTTGCTGCGCTTTAATTCCGGTGTCATCAATTACACTCTGATACAAAGTTCCATCCAACAAACTGAGAATATGCTCCGTTTTATTATTCCATTGTGCCACTTCACTGGCTCGATTTTTTGCTAAGTTATCCGCCTCGTTAATAATTAGGGCAACTCGTTCCAAATAACTCGGCGGTACAAAATTTTCTACGGCATCATGATCCAGAATAAAAATCGTATACCCCAACGGTACAAGAACTTCTTTTGCCAGCGCTTGTGTCCATACCGTTTTCCCGGTTCCCGGTTCACCATGCACGACAATCGCTAACTGGTTTTGATCCAGAATTGCCTGCTGAACGGTATCGGTAAACCGTTGAATATCGCTGGGAAAGTCTCTAATCTGAAACTGACTGTGAACCTTCCCCACGCGACTTTGATAACCACTCAGCATCACCGCTACATTATAGGTCGCTTTATTCACTAACGGGCGAATTTCATCCGCCATTAAATTGTAGCAGCGCCGTCCTTGACCCTGGTTATTAATTTGTAACCAAATCTCTGGATTAGACCAGTAGGCATAGACTGTGCCAAACACATCTAAGCGTTGCCAATTGACAAACTTTTCTAGAGGATAATAAAAGCGACGATCCATGTAATCTTGAGTAATTAAATCAGGACTGCCCAGAATATCCAAGACTTTAAATAAAGTGACTTCTTGTAGTCGATTCAGGACATACTCAATCGGAATACTCTCGCGAGTAACCGTTTGGGTGACGGGCGTATTGACAAATATCGTCTCCCGCTGACAATGATTAGGAGTTGGCGGGTCAGGGGTAATGTACTCCCAGAACTCATCCCACTCATAACGCATATTTTCGGAAAATAAGCTCAAAACATTGGCAAAAATATTATAGTGATTTCGCCCTAATGCATCAGCCACATCACTGGTAAAATCTAGGCTCTTTTGCAATAACTCTGATGTATCATTTTGCAACAAATGTAAAATAAAATCCAAATCAAACTGCCGGGATAAAGGACGCCAGCCTAACCCCAATAACCCTTTCGATTGCCGATTATTCTGATGAGATTTTTCTTGAGACCAAAGCTGTTCTGAATTCATCACTATTTTTCCTGCTGAGTTGGAGACTCCTGGCGGATTAGAGTTGCTGTAGATATTTAGGGGGAACAAAATCCACTAACCACACGCCATTATCGGAACAGTAGAATGTATGACCCTTTTCGGACATGGCTTTAGCATCGACAGCTAAAACCACTGGAGAACCATGACGCTGTCCTACTTTTTTGGCGGTGGCGATATCCTGGGATAAGTGGACGTGATGCCGTGACATTTTGCATAAGCCTTGACGCCGAATCGATTCAACAGTTTTGTGACCTGTACCGTGGTAGAGTACCTCTGGTGGAAGGGTTGGTTCTAACTGTAAATCAACCGCGACACTATGCCCTTGATTGGCGCGAATCCGTGTTTCTGTCGCATCAAAGGAAAAGCGTTGTTTATCATTTTTGGCGACGACTTCTTTAAGTTCATGGAGAGTAAGGGGAAAGGAATATTGTTTACAAGCAGATAGCAGTTGATCAACGTTGACCCAACCTCCTGGTTCTAAGGTTAACCCAATCCGTTCGGGTTGATGCCGTAGATGTTTGCTGAGATATTTACTAATTTTAACCAGGCGAGTAGAGTTCATGGTTGATTGAATCAATAGCTTTTAAGAATGGTTTCGCTAACCCTAAACAATGGTTGGATAACGTTGCCTTGAGTCTGAGTCAGATCAATGGGTTCACACTCAGGGGTGAGGACTAGACTAGCTTGTATTATACAATACTACAATTACTAAAAATTGTCTACCTGTTAATTATTCGTCATTTGTCATTTGTCATTCGTCATTTGTTGAAGATGACTTTCACTCTAATCGGGGCGGGTTTAGTTACATCTGGGTGTAACCAAAAAGATAGTAGTGAAACCCGCCCCTACACAATCTCCCCCATCTGACACACCGAGCGAAGTCGAGGTAGTTCCCCCATCTTCCCTATCTTCCCCATCTCCCCGATCGCCTGATAGGGTTGTGTAACCCTGTTTTTTTTCGAGTGAGTTGATACAATGAACCAGGCGTAGGAACGGATGCATGATTCGATGAACAATACATCAACCTCTAGCTATGGTGTAGTCTTGGTAACGGCAACGTCAAAAGAAGAAGCAGACGCGATCGCTTCATCCTTAGTGGAAGCGCGAATGGCAGCTTGTGTCAGTATTACGCCCGTGCGATCGATTTATACCTGGGACGGAAAGGTGAATCGTGACCAAGAGTGGCAATTGGTGATTAAAACCGATTTATCTCAGTTTGACCAGTTAGCTGCCAAAATTCAGGAGTTGCATAGTTACGACGTTCCTGAAATTATTGGTTTGCCGATTATTGCTGGATCTGAGGCTTATTTACAGTGGATTTCCGAGAATGTATCTGTGAAAAAATTGTAGGGGCGGGTTTAGGACTTTCGTTTCGCCATTGATGATAACATTGAATCAAAACCAGTCCAGTTGTAGGGGCGGGTTTAGGGAATTTTATTTCGCCATTGATGATAACGTTGAATCAAAACCCGCCCTGATCTAGAGAGAGATGAGGGATAAGTAATTTCTTGATGCCCTTTGTCCTCGGCTGTGGGATAATCATACTTTTGAGGAAGTCGTCATTTTTTAAAGTTGTACATCGTCACATTTCGTTCTGTTTAATGCCTACTTCTGAACTCTCAAAGCGTATCCAATCCTTCTGGAAATTTCTCGTCAAATTATTAACCAGCAATTGGCGTTCTCTGGTCATATTATTTCTGGGTGTCTATATCCCCGTGCAAATCTTCGGAGAATTAGCCGAAGAAATTTGGGAAAAGGAAGGGGGTTTTCCCTGGGATGTGCCAATTTTATTAGCGATTCACTCAACAACTTCCCCTCAACTCGATACGTTTGTGATCTTCCTGACGAACTTGGGTGCATATTGGGGGGTGTTTCCTGTATCTGTGGCGATAGTACTGCTCTTGGCATTCCGACGCCAGTGGCGATTCCTTACCTATGCGCTGATAACCTATTTAGGCAGTGTTATTATTGTTCGTACCGCTAAGTTAACTTTCCAGCGAGTACGTCCGAGTTTGTGGGAATCCCCTGCGCCAGAATCGGATTATGCGTTCCCCAGTGGACACGCGATGGGAAGCGTAACGTTTGCGATTGTATTAATTATTTTGACCTGGAATACCCGTTGGCGTTGGGTGACGGTGATTGGGGGTATCGTGTTTGCGATCGCGATTAGCTGGACGCGGATGTATTTAGGGGTTCATTACCCCAGTGATATTATTGCAGGTTGGATGGCATCCATTGCTTGGACAGTTGGCGTCTGTTTGGTGATTAGACCCCACAGGAGTCAGCGACGACTGGAGAAAGAAGAGAAAGCGGCTACAGAAACGTCCTAACATAGGGGCTGCTGAATAAGTGTTCCCTATCCTCACCACAAGACGTTCCACCGGAACGTCTCTACTACAGCAACCCCGATATAGTGAAACCCGTCCCTACATTTCTCAATTCTTAAAACGTTTCGCTCAAAGTTTGGCGATAATGAAAGAAAGCGTGTAAAGAACCACAGGACAACTTACAGTGGCTGGCTTTCAGTTAATCACGCTGGAGTTTAAGCCGATGCAGCCTGTGACTGGAAGAGAGCGCTTTGGCTAAACCAAACCAAGAGGAGGATTGGCAATGGATATAAATAGACGTGAAGGGAGTTATTTGTTGTGGTGCGGCTTTCTGTTTGGATTTGGAGGATTGCACCGCCTCTATAATGGTAAAATTGCCACAGGTTTGTTGTGGTTTTGTACGGGGGGATTATTTGGGGTTGGTCAATTCGTTGACTTGTTTCTGATTCCCGGCATGGTAGAAGAACATTATCTCAAATATGGGAAGCGCGATCGCATCACTGGAGAAGCAACGGTTTCTGGTTCACCCACATTAGTCCAGCCTTATCATGCTCCTGCTACTTTAAACCATGACTCCTTTGTTGTCCAATTAGTAAAAGCGGCTGAAGTCAGAGGCGGTAAATTGTCCGTGACTCAGGGGGTTGTCGATACGGGACGAGGGTTTGCGGAAGTAGAAGCGACGTTGAACGATTTGGTCAAGTCCGGGTATGTGAATATTGACAATGACCCCGATACAGGTGTTGTCGTTTATGCGTTTCCAGAATTAGAGTTGAGTGTTAATCCTGAGTTAAAGCGATGGGTGTAGGGAGGTTGACCACTATCCTATTTTGAAATATCGCATTATCCTGCTCATCAGCATTATCCTCATTGCTCCTTTGGGGTATGCGGTGCGGTTTTACGCACCTGCACCGGAATGGCTGAATGACCGCCTGGGTAGCTTTGCTTATGAGATTTTCTGGATTCTCTTGGTTGGACTTTTCTTTCCCCAAGCGTCACCCCTGTGGACGGCGGTAGGCGTCTGTATAGTTACTTGTCTCCTGGAGGTTCTGCAACTATGGCAACCTCCATTTTTGCAAGCAATCCGAGCCACGTTACTGGGTCGGGTTATCTTGGGGAATACCTTTACCTGGTCAGATTTTCCCGCTTATTTTATCGGGAGTTTTCTGGGTTGGGTCTGGATGCGATCGGCTTTGGTCTACTCGCGCCAGTCACGTCGCCAAAGTAAATCATAACTCAATACGTTACCGCTTAAAGGCTGAGGGAATTGTATTAGTTTTACACAGCAGACAGTGTACAATCTGGCTGTATCGGACTTATACGCTGGGAGTGCTTTGTGTATTATTTTCATGAACCGCCTTATTTATTGTTAGTGATGGGTTTATTGGCTGGGATTACCTGTGGTGCGGCGTTTGAAGCCACACTGAAACAAAAGGTACAGGAATGGTCAAAAAACCGTTCCTCTCGCAGTCTGGCTCAAATGCAAGGATTGCCATTATTCATCCCATTCCTAGGAATTTCCGCCGGAATTTGCGTATTTTTGGCGGCTGGGTTAGAAATTTTTAGCTTTCCCACATTCCTGGCTTACACCATTTCCCTACCCCTAACTCTATTCATTGGTTGGTTAGTGTGGTATCAGTTGGGTAAACTTTTAGGACAGCTAGAACGAGGCGGCTCAAAAGCCATAGACCTCGATGCTTGGGAATAGAATGTAGAGACGCGCCATGGCGCGTCTTGATTGTTGAAACCCCAATACCCCATTCCGCCTCACCCATTCCCCCGGATGCGTTTAAGATACAGTTGAGCCACTCTATCCCTAGGACTCAACCGTAAAACCTCTTCAAATCCTTGTGCGGCTTGCTCAACAGCCTGGAGATGATAGAACGATAACGCCTCAGTAAACAGTTGCAATGTCGCCAACTTCCCAGCTTTTATCTCCGGAGAATCCGCATCAAAGACTTCATAAACTGTGACTAATTCCGCTTTTCCCTTAACCTGTACTTGACCAATTAAACGAATCGCATAGTCAGTGGGATGCTGTAACCCTAAGAACGTATGATGGGAAATTAACAACGACACGCCATACTCCTTCGTCAATCCTTCCACACGAGACGCCAAATTCACCGCATCACTGATTACCGTCGTATCCATGCGATTGCATCCGCCAACTGTCCCCAACATCAAAGAACCCGTATTAATCCCTATACCAATTCTCAGGGGACTATCACCCTGATTCCGGCGCTTTTTATTATACTCTCTCAGTCGATGCAACATGGCAATTCCGGCGTTCACCGCATCATTAACCTCACCGCCAAAGAGTGCCATAATCCCATCGCCAATATACTTATCGATAAACCCTTGATTATCCACAATCGTCGGTTCCATACATTGTAAATAAGAATTAATCAATTTGAAAGTATCATCCGGTGTGATTGTTTCCGAGAGTTGGGTAAAATCCCGAATATCAGAAAATAACACCGACATTTCCTTCTGCACCTGATCCCCAACTTGTACCTCCACAATACTGTCCTTATCCAAAAACTGGAGAAATTGACGCGGCACAAACCGGGAAAATGCCAGATTCAGTTGAGAGAGTTTTTGCGTAAATCGTTCGTGTTCAGCCTCAGCGTGGCGACGTTCGGTAATATCTTGAAAGGCGACAATTGCATAGATAACATTCCCCTGTTCATCAAAAATAGGTGTTCCCCAGGCTTCGATGGGAATAATTCTATCGCCGTGATGGATTTCAATATCATCCGCCGTCGCATATTCACCACGTAAGGCTTTTACCATGGGTAATTTATCATTAGGATAAAGCTGCTTTGTTCCAGCGACATAGTTTTGATAAAGTTCAGCAATTTTATCATAGTTGATATCGGGTATAATGCCTTTGGCGAGTAACTCCTGCGCCCGTTGATTCAAGTAGTGACTTTTGCCCCGTTTATCGATAACCGCGACTCCCACAGGGACGGCTTCTAAAAATTGACTTAATCGACTTTCATTGCTGCGAAGTTCGGCGTAGAGTTTAGCATTATCAATGGAGATTGTGGCTTGAGAGGATAAGAGTTTCAGCAGTTCTAGTCGGTCTGAGGTAAAAGCACCTGTCGTTAAAGTATTTTCTAAATAAATCAATCCGGATAGTTTGCCTTGATTCAGTAATGGACTACACAAAATAGACTTAGACTGATTTTGGATCACATAGACATCCTGGGTAAATTTACCCTGATTCATGGCATCATGTAAAACCACTGTTTCGTGGGTACGTGCCACATAATTAATAATACTTGTTGCCACAGCGGTACTACTTTCTACTGGAATCGACTGTAACACCTTAACCGTCTCCTGATTCACCGCAGCCTCCGCTTCAATCAGCAGTTTTCCCTGAGTGGACAGAATCAAATAGCCTTGAGTTGCACCTGCATTTTCAATCAGAATTTGCATGAACTTTGCCAGCAATTGATCTAAAAGGATTTCTCCTGATAAGGCTTGGGAGGCTTTCAGAACACTGGTTAAATCTAAGCGAGACGAATCACTCCCATCAGAGGTTTGAATAAAGGGATTGACGTCGGAGGTGTTCCTGTCGGCTGAACGTAAATTTGCCCGCCGTTCAATTAACTGAGAATGGCGTTCCTCTAAGTCCCTAACTTTAGCGTTTGCTCCCCAGCGACTATAGCAATAATGCGCTTTATTCATATACGTTTGAGCAATTTCTACTCGATTGAGACTGAGATAAAATTCGGCGGCGCGTTCATAGGCTAAGGCTTCTTCTTGGATATACCCATGTTCTCTTGCCCCCTGAATCGCGTGGTCGTAATCGTCCATTGCCTTGAGGAAGTCTCCTAAAATTCGCGCTTTCTCTGCTGCAACTAAATCATACTTATGTTGATAGTTCATCGGGGCATAATTCGCCCAATGTTGCATTTTTTCTTGATTAGCAATGACTTGCTTTAAATACTGTTCTTGTTCAGAGGGTTCTACAGTGGGATACTGCGCCAAGAGGATGAGTGAATTGTAGAACAGATGAATCGCATAAACGATTAATCCCTGGGCTGATCCGGCAAATGCCTCAGTCTGATGGGTTACGGAAATCGCTAAATTAACCTCTTTAAATAAATAACTGAGGATTTCTTTGGCTAAATAGGCAAAAAAGAGTAAGGTATGATTATTGGTTTGGTGTAAGTAGGGCAGAGTTTCCTGTTCATCAAAGCTATCCCCCTGCAATTGCACTACTGACTCGACTTCCCCAATTAAGTTCAAGCAGAGTTGTTGCCAGAGTTGGGTTAAATAAAGGGAAAATGTATGGTTTATTTTAGAGAGGGATTTAATATAGTGTTTATGTTTTTTCTCGACAACATCCAGGGGAGTACCAATAAAAAACGAATAGGTACAATCATTGGTCATGCAATACCCCGCATATTCTAAATCCCCAGTTTCCAATCCCGATTGAATTGCCGATCGCAAGGGAATTAAGGTATCCTTAGCATGGGCTTTCCAGTGGTGGATATAGACATTAAACAGGTGCAGCACTTTACACTTAAGCGCCTTCGCCTCTAATTGATCTAAGAGTCTCAGCGCCAACTCCCCGGCGTAATAGCCTTCCTCTATTTTCCCCAACATTCCACAGAGAAGCAATCCATATACTGAATAGGCGTAAGTAGACTCTGGCAAAAGCCCATAGGTTTGACAAAGATTGACCATGGTTAAGATTACCTGAAACAAGAGTTCCGGCTTGGCTAAATAGGTAGCTGACGCAACAGTAACCAGTAGTCTCATTGCCGCTTTTTTCTGCGGATCAGTCATTTGGGGAAAGTCGTCTAAATCGGTGAGCGAAGGTAACTTAACTTGTCTATTTCCTCCGTTAGACTCGACTAAAAAAACATCCAGCATTTCCAGAGTTTCTAAGCCAATATCAATCGCCTGAAGTAGCTGGTTTTGGGCGATACTAATCTGCATCATCAGTTCATAGACTTTGACGCGATCGCGCAATGTATTAGCTTGGTCTAAAATAACCGTTCCTAACTGTTTTGCGGCGGCAAAATTTCCTCGTAAATAGGCGGCTTCGGCAGCTTCATAATAGAGTTTTACTGTTAAGTCATACTGAAGCTGCCAGCTATCCGTGGCTAACAAATTCAATCCTGTATTTAAATAATTAGCCGCCGATTCATAAGCAGTGGCAGCTTTGGCTTTTTGTCCAGCTAAGAGATTCAATTGAGCCAGTTCATTTCTCTCAGACTGATGCGTGATTAATGGGATACCAATATTTAACTGATTGACAATATCAAATAGTTTCTCCTCCTGCTTTTCTGGTGGAGTTGTTTTCAGCATAAACTGACCAATTCGCAGGTGAATGCCAGGTTGATCAGGTTCAGGAATTAAAGAATAGGCAGCTTGTTGAATTCGGTCATGAATAAATCGGTATGAAGAATTAATCGTGACACTGATTGGTAATGTAAGAGAGGAGGAATTGTCATTCGGATCATTGTCAGTGAAATAGCTAGACGTGGTGAGTACAGCAGATTGAATAAATTTGTAATCTTCACCGAGAGGAATAATTAGTCCTGCTTGAACCGCCTCCCATAAGTCAATGGCAGTTTCTAACGGTGATTTATCATAAATAGCGGCTAACGTAGTTAAATCAAAGACATTACCAATTCCAGCCGCAAGCTGTAAAGCCGACTGAGTATTTTCTGATAACGTTTGCAGTTTTTGGGCGATAAATTCAACAACGTTATCGGATACCGTTTGCGCTGCAATCTCTTGAATATCCCACTGCCATGAACCTGAATCAAAATCAAATTGAAGTAACCCTTGGTTATAAATAGAGGTTAAGAACTGGTTAGCAAAAAAAGGATTTCCTTGGGTTTTGTTCCAAACCAATTCTGCCAGGAATTTCACCTCCTCTAAAGAACAATCCAGCGCATCGGCAATTAGCTGATTCAGGTGGATTAACTCTAAAGAGCTAAGATTAATTTGATTAACTGCTACACCCAGATTAAGACTCTTATCCAGCAACCTATTTAAAGGATGAACTGGGTTAATTTCGTTATCCCGATAGGCAGCAATAATTAAAAGATAACGACTATCGATATCAGTCAGTAACCGTTCCAACAAATCCAGAGATGCCGAATCTGCCCATTGCAAATCATCTAGAAAAATAACCAGAGGATGTTCTGCTTGAGCAAACACCTGGATAAACTGAGCAAACAATCGATTAAAGCGATTTTGCGCTTCTGTCGCCGGAAGTTCAGGTACAGGAGGCTGTTGACCGATAATCAGTTCAAGTTTAGGAATAACGTCAATAATAACTTGACCATTAATCCCAAACGCCTCTAACAGTTGAGAACGCCAATCGGCAATTTTGGCTTCACTTTCGGTTAAAATTTGTCCGATTAAGTCAGAGAAGGCTTGCACCAAAGATGCGAAGGGGCGATTTGGGTTAAATTGGTCAAATTTACCAACTATAAAATAGCCCCGTTCTTGCACAATTGGTTGATGAAGTTCCTGGACTAATGCCGATTTACCAATCCCAGCGGAACCCGATATAAGCATTAATTCTTTGCTGCCATTAGCCACACGGTTAAAGGCGGCGAGTAAGATAGCTAATTCAGCATCTCTACCATAATTTCTTTGAGGAACTTGGAATTTTTCACTGACATCATTTTCGCCAACGGGAAAGGGTTCGATAAAACCATTTGCCTCTAATTGCATCAGACAAATCACTAAATCGGCTTGAATTCCCAAGGCACTTTTATAGCGTTCGTCTGCTGTTTTCGCGAGGAGTTTAAGCACAATGTCTGAAACCGCCTGGGGTATCTCCCCCACTCCCTTACCTGCCTGCATCTGTTTACTCCCGTCTAAAAGATGGGGAGGTGTGGGATATTTTGCCAGATGGCAATGCACTAACTCCATCGCATCTTGAGCCTCAAAGGGAAGGTTTCCGGTCAACAATTCATAAAAGGTGACACCCAGCGAGTAAAAATCTGTGCGATAATCCACATATCGGTTCATTCTGCCCGTTTGTTCCGGGGAGATATAGGCTAAAGTCCCTTCGATAACATTGGGGTTTTGTAGAGTCGGATTTTCCTGACTCAAAACACTGGCAATGCCAAAATCAATCAGTTTAATTTGTCCGGTTTGGGGATTGTAAACAATATTACTGGGGTTAATATCTTTATGGATAATAGTAGCGGCGTGGATTTGATTTAAACTATCGGTTATTTTAATCGCGATATCGAGAAACTCAGCCAGAGTCAGTGGATGGTGATTAAGCAATAGCTGTAAAGAATCGCCGCCGAAATCCTCGAATATAATGACTACGTTGTTTTGATACTGTTCTAAGCGATACGCTTTGACGACGCCTGCCAAATTGAGACGGCGGGTAATCTGATATTCCTGCTTATATTTGCGAATCTCTTCCGGTGTAGGATAATTAGTCTTCAGGCGTTTAAGGATAACCGCTTGCTGATCCGCTTGGCGAATTCCTCGATAGACAATCGATTGAGTGCTTTCATAAATTTGGCATAAAATCTGATAACCGGGAATGTTAAACATAGATGTGATTTAAAGAAACAGGGAATGGGCAACACCTCGGCTTACCTCGACTTCGCTCGGTAACACGCTCGGTGTGTCATGGGCAATGGGGAACAGAGAAGCACAATCAGGTATATAAACTGTTAAAACCAATAATTTTATAGGGATTAAAAATCCTCGATACTTATTTTTCATCCATTTGCCTTGAAACCCTCTGCCTTCTACCTATTCAAACAGCGTAACTGATAAATTCGAGCCACGCTATCTTCAGGGTTTTGGCGCAAACACTGTTCAAACAGACTGGCGGCTACGTCAAGCTTACCCAGATTGTAAAATAACAGGGCTTGTTCAAAGGTTGTTTTTGTGACTAACTTAGCCTGTTGCAGTTCCGATTCATCTGCATCAAAGACTTCATAAACACTCACCGCCTCAGATTTCCCCTTAACCTTAACTTTATCAATCACACGAAAACTATAGTCATTGGCATTATTGAGCTGGCAAAACGTGTAGTGAGAAATTAACAACGGTACGCCATACTCTTTGGTTAATCCTTCCATCCGATACGCTAAATTAACAGCATCACTAATCACCGTACTATCCATGCGCGATGCACCGCCTACTGTACCCAACATCAACGAGCCTGTATTAATCCCAATGCCAATGTGAATCGGCACATAGCCAGTTTTGGTACGATGACTATTATACTCAGCCAGCCGATGCAACATGGTAATTCCCGCCTTAAGTGCATCATCGGCACTACCGCTAAAGAGTGCCATAATCGCATCGCCAATATATTTATCAATAAACCCTTGGTTATCAATAATGGCTGATTCCATGCGACTCAAATAGGAATTAATAAATTTAAAATTATCGTCCGGATTCATTTTTTCTGAAAGGCTGGTAAAGTCGCGAATATCAGAAAATAGCACTGACATTTCTTTCTGGACTTGATCACCCAGTTGCACATCGACAATACTGTCTTTCTCCAACAATTGAAGGAATTGGCGGGGGACAAAGCGGGATAAGGCTTGATTGAGGGCAAACAGATCCGTGGTAAACTGAAGGCGTTCGGCTTCGGCTTTTTTGCGTTCGGTGATGTCTTGAAACGCCGCGATCGCAAAAATAATAGTCCCGTCTTGATCAAATATCGGTGTTCCCCAAACCTCTAGGGGAATCACCTGATCCCCGTGGCGAATTTCTAGGTCATCAGCCGTGGAAGTTTCACCCTGAAGCGCTCGCACAATCGGTAACTGCTCAAAGGGATAAAGTTGGTTGGTTCCGCTGCGATAAATGTGATAAAGTTTAGCTAATTTTTCCGCATTGACTCCCAGAGGGATGCGATGTCGGGTTAACTGTTTTCCCTTACGATTAATATAGTACAGACATCCTTGATAATCCAATACCGCCACACCCACGGGCATCGCTTCCAGAAATTGCAACAGTCGTTTTTCACTATCGAGTACGGCTTGAATTGCCTGATTATGCAACTGGGCGGTAACGGTATCCGAATGTTCCGTTGTCGTCTCCAGCAGAATTTCTAAATCCGCATTTTCCTGCTTCAGGGCGGCGATTTCCTGGCGCAGACTGGCATTTTCCAAAATGAGCTGCTCTAGGGAGGGGTGTTCAGGTTGCATAGGTGCGATCGGCTTTTTCCGGACGAGCTATAGTTTTCATATCAATCTGTTCAGCCTTATTTCGGAAAAAATGTCATTTGTCATTCGTCATTCGTCATTCGTCATTCGTCATTTGTCATTTGTCAGAGAATCGGTAAGGTAGAACTTTGAGTTAACTCCCTCTGTTCCCCCTGCTTCCTCTGCTTCCCCTGCTTCCCCAGCTCCCCCTGCTCCCTCTGCTCCCCCTGCTTCCCCTGCTTCCCCTGCTCCTCTGCTTCCCCTGCTTCCCCTGCTTCCCCTGCTCCCCCTGCTCCCTCTGCTTCCCCTGCTCCCTCTGCTCCCTCTGCTTCCCCTGCTCCCTCTGCTCCCTCTGCTCCCCCTGCTTCCCCTGCTTCCCCTGCTCCTCTGCCCTAACATCTTTCCGATGAGGGAAGTCAAAATGCATCCGGCGTATCACGCTTAAATGGAATGGCACTGACTTAAAATTCAGCCCTGAACTAAAGTTCGGGCTAAAAGCTCAAACCCGTTAAAACGGGTTAAATACTTACCCAGTAGGCTTTAGCTCACTTGAGCTTCGACAGGGAAATTCATGTCTTGGCTATACAAGTCAGTTAAATACTTACCCAGTAGGCTTTAGCTCACTTGAGCTTCGACAGGAAAATTCATGTCTTGGCTATACAAGTCAGTTAAATACTTACGCAGTAGGCTTTAGCTCACTTGAGCTTCGACAGGAAAATTCATGTCTTTGGCTATACAAGTCAGCAATATTCCTCTTAAGCGTGCCATTCCTCTTAAATGACAGGTAACTATGGGAGGATGAGGTGCGCCAACTTTTAATTCAAGTGCCGCGAGGACAAGGGGATAAGGTTCTCGATATGGCTAAAGCTCATCAGGGAACGAATCTGGCGCGGTTTGAGGCGTCTGATACCGAAGGAGAGCTAGATTTTGTGATTACTTATGTTCCCAATCGTCAGGTAGAGAGCTTTTTAGAAGCTTTAGATACACTTCCTGATTTACATCTGACATTAGTGCCTCGGGGGATGATGCCCCTTAAACCGCCCCCGTCAGAAGCCCCGCAACAAGTGAAAGAGGTGCAGTTACGCAGCCCCTTAGAGATATTTTTAGCGGGGTTGCAGAGTGTTGGTTCTTGGAAGGGATTTCTGGGGTATGCGGCTTGTGCAGGTGTGGTGGTTTGGATTGGGCTATTTACCAATACCATTTATCTACTCACCGCCGCGATGTTAATTGCGCCCTTTGCTGGACCGGCTATGAATACCGCGATCGCAACGGCACGAGGCGATTTATACTTACTTAAGCGTAGTGTCATCCGCTATGGTGCAGGGATTGGCGTGACGGTGGTTGTGGCAGGGGTTTTGAGTGTGATTATGCAACAGCAAGCACCCACCAGTCTGATGATGGCGAGTTTTAAGGTATCATCAGTTACGATTCTCCTCCCCCTCATTGCCGGAACAGCAGGCGCTTTGAATCTCATCCAATCTGAACGCAGTAGTCTGGTTTCCGGAGCCGCCGTTGGTGTGTTAGTCGCCGCCTCCTTAGCCCCAGCCGCCGGATTAATCGGCATGGCAGCCGCGATCGCACGATGGGATATGGTAGTTAATAGTCTGTTCCTCCTCGTGCTTCAGTTAGCTGGGATTAATTTTTCTGGCGCGATTGTCTTCCGTCTGGTGGGGCTTTCCGCTAGGGGCGCTCGCTATAACCGGGGAAAGCGGTGGTTGTTTCCAGTCGTATTAGGGATTGGGACGGTGATCATGGCAGGGTTGTTAACCGCGCAACTTTGGCAGGAACCCACTTTACAGCGAACCACACTCGAACAGCGTACCTCAACAGAGATTCAGCAGGTGGTGCAGGAGAGTGATTTGGCAAAACTGGTGCAGTCGAATGTGCAGTTTACGCCGACTAAAATCGAGGGACAAAATACGCTACTGACGATAGTTTATGTGCAGCGTAACCCGGACGTAACGGCTTCTACGGAAACGATTCAGACGCAGTTAACCCAAGCGATTCAAACCCATTTATTAGAACAGGATTTTAATGTTACACCCTTAGTGCAGGTGAATGTGTTGGAATTGCCAGAGGTTCAGGGTAAAAGAGTAGAAGGGTAAGCTGAGGTGCATTTAAATTGTGTATTCCCTGTTCCCTGTTCCCTGTTCCTTGTTTCCTGTTGCGATCGCAACATCTTCAGTGTTGAACGTATCATTAACCACGCTGCTAGCATTAATCTGCGCCATACTCCTGGCGATTGTCCATCTATTTGGTGGACAAATGCGCTTTCTCGATGTGATTCCTCGCAGTCAGTGGTTATCATTCGCCGGGGGCGCGTCGGTGGCGTATGTTTTTGTGCATTTATTGCCAGAACTCAATCAGGGACAACGAACCATTGAACAGACAGAAGGATTGGCGATCGCGTTTTTGGAAAGCCACGTTTATTTAGTCGCACTTCTGGGCTTAACGGTATTCTATGGCTTAGAACATCTGGTTAAAGTATACCGACAAAATCAGCATAAACTTAGCGGTATCCTCTCTCAAGGACTCTTTTGGTTACATATTGGCTCGTTTTCCCTTTATAACCTGTTAATTGGTTATCTACTGATTCATCGCGAGGAACCGGGAGTAGAGAGTCTCTTATTCTTTTTTATCGCCATGGCGTTGCACTTTTTTGTCAATGATTATGGATTGCGGGATCATCACAAAGACGCCTATCATCGGGTAGGGCGCTGGGTTTTAGCGGGTGCAATTTTATGTGGTTGGGCGATTGGACAAGCTACGGAAATATCTGAAGCCGCCTTAGCCATGCTGTTTGCCTTTCTGGGTGGAGGAATTATCCTGAATGTGATTAAAGAAGAACTACCCGAAGAACGGCAAAGTCGATTTTGGGCATTTGCTTTGGGTGCAACTGTCTACGCTGGTTTACTCGTTTTGGGTTAGATTTTTGGGCGATTCAGGACAAGAGAGTCCCATCTTAACGTATCGATGGCGAATCAAGCACTGTCTTCGGATTTTCCATATTTAGCGTAGACCTGTTGAGGGGTTGCTGGCATTACGTTATAGTATTCTTCGCTACCGTTGCTCTTGCCAATCGGAGCTTGGTATCCACAGACAAACTCGGCTGTGCCGTCACTGAAGACATAAGCCCCACTGTAGTAACCCTCTTGGTCAGGATTACCAAAGCTTTCTTTGACAATTTTGGTTTTGTTGCTCATTTTTTTGTTCATCTAAAATCTCATTCTCAGTAGTCGGACACAATTAAACTTGAGTGTGAGGGCAAAGAAACACCTCGACTTACCTCGACTTCGCTCGGTAACACGCTCGGTGTGTCACAGAGAACAGTAATAATTTGACGCTTGTTAACATTTTCTAGTACAGCGGACATAATTGATGTCTAGGTATTTACTACTGCATATCTAATAAATGGTTCATTACGACTCCTCCTTATCATAAAGCATGTTCTGATATTTAATATTAAGTTTAATGTCAAGGAAAACGAAACTCAGCAATCCTTATCCTTTAAGTGACCTGAAGAACATCCCCATACTGACCCATTCAATCATGGTTAAGGTATGGATAAGAGAAGAGTGCGATCGCGTCTTCAAATAGGAGAATGCTTCCACCAACTACCTTACCTTCTGACTGGCTAAGACTTTGAACCCGTTTTAACGGGTTTTAGCTTTTAGCCAGAACTTTAGTTCTCGGCTTAATTAAGATTAAATCCCCAAAAAATCAGTTATTTCTCTCACCAGCCACTTTTGCTCTGATCGGCTTAAAGCTATACCTAACCAATGCTTGCGCCGATGCGACTGCAGCAAACACACGGTTATCGTTTTTCTAAGTAACGGTAACTTTATTTTGTCCAGGTTGATCGGATTTCTATCAGCCAATTGCCCCCGAACATTCCAGTAACATAAACCCAAAACCCACCGTTTTATCTGGAAGCCCTTTGGACTAATTTCGATCCAAGTGCGAGACGTGGCACGAATTAGGAAACTCCCGATACTAAACAGTCCTGTCATAACATAGATACTCAGAAATAAAAGACCAATAACGAGGAACCCAATACATCCATTTAATACCCAGTTGTAGATGGTTGTTGCAAATATAATATCTGGATGATGATTTAATCGAATAGTTTCAGCAATATTACCAGAAAATGATGGCATAGCGATAACTTGAACCAGAAGCAAACCGATCAGATCCCACAACAGCAACGGTAAAATGGGTTTGATTATACGAGTCAGTCCCCTTAATAAACGGAAGCGATCGCGCTGTCGCCCTATCGGTTTAATTTCTAGAATTAATTTGTGCGGCGTCTTGAGTAATGCTATCCGCTTTTGGGGCGATTGGTAAAAAAGTTGTCCTATATTTTGCCTCAGTTTCTCTTCCCCCTGCAAGACAGATAAGGCATATTTCGCATTAGCAAAACGATGGGCGATCGCAGGTTCTAGGATTCGCTCTAACCAATCGGCAAACTCTGGCGAAATTTGGACGTGGGGACGGAACTGAATTTTGAGCTGATGCTGAGGGAAATCAGCCGGAGATTTTCCGGTTAATAAAAATAGCAATGTTGCCCCTAATCCATACAAATCCGTGGATAATACTGCTTGACCTCGATATTGTTCGGGAGCCATATAGCCGAATGTTCCCACTATCGTACTACCTCCGGTTACGGTGTGACGATAGGTATCGGAAACTGCGCCAAAATCCACAAGAAATACTTCTCCATTTTTACTGAGAATAATATTTTGTGGCTTAATATCGCGATGGATAATCGCTGGCGTAAATTGTTGTAAGTAAACCAGTATATTTAATAATTCAATAGCTAAACGTTTAACGGTAGCTTCCTTGGGTTTCCACCCCAGTTCCACTAATTCAGCTAACGACTTTCCCGGAGCGAGTTGCTGAACAAGATAAAAATCACGGGTTTCCGGTGTATCTACCTGAAAATAGGCTAAATACTGGGGAATTGCGGGATGATTGAGTTGTGCGAGAGTTTGGGCTTCTCGTTTAAATAAGTCTAAGGTTTTCCAGTCGCTCATCTGGCGTAGGGATAGGGATTTTATTGCCACGAGTTGACCTGTTTTTAAGTCTTCAGCTTTATAGGTTGTAGCGATACTTCCTTGTCCTAAAACATTGAGGATGCGATATCGATTTGCCATGATGTCTTGACGAGAATAGAGTTGTGGCATTTTAATTAATCGGTTCATAAAGTTGAATAGTTCATTTATTGGTGGGGAGGGCGGGTTTTGTTTTTGTTTTTGAGGTGAGGAGGGCGGGTTTTGTTGTTCCGTTATCGGTGAGGAGGGCGGGTTTTGTTGTTCCGTTATTGGTGGATATTTGAATTGAGTCCCTAAACCCGCCCCTACAATTGTCCCTTCACGACCTTCGAGGGTATAAGTAGGTTGGTGGAAATAAACTTAACTAGATTAAGTTATGTAAACAACCCTCAAACCTTTACTGTTCCCTGTTCCCTGTTCCCTAATCTCCACCGCTAACTTTAATTGTGTCCACCTACTTACTTATAACTGTGAAATAAAATTCTAAGGCATCGCACCGTAATCTTCGAGCAATTGTTTGATATACTTTTTTTTAGCCAGTTGTAGAGGAGTTTCACCGGAAAAATTTATCACATTAACCTCTGCGCCTCTAGCGAGTAACTGCACGACTAATTTAGACCAGTTATTTCTGACAGCTTTATGCAGCGGAGTGTCACCATTAAGATCTATAGCATTGATATCAGCACCTGAATTAACTAAAAATAAGGCAATATCCTGTAATCCTGTACAATGCAAGGGCGTTTTGCCCTCTCTATTAGGAAGATTAATTTCTGCTCCTTTTTCAATCAGAAGTTTAACAGCGTCTAAGTTATTCCAAGCGGCTATATGAAGGGGACTATAGAATTGATTGTTTGGCATATTCACATAAGCACCGTTAGCAATTAATAGTTTGATCAGATCCAGATCATTATTTTCTTTAAAGTCGTCACGAGTTTGATTTGCGATCGCGATATGTAGCGGGGTGTTTCCTTGATTATTTCTGGCATTAACATTTGCGCCTTTAGCAATCAGTAACGCTACTTGATCTAGCTTAAGCAGAGAAGCGGCGTTATGAAGGCGTGTATTCCCCCAATTATCTTGGGCATTACTATTCGCATTTTGATCGAGTAATAGCTCGATAATTGTAGTATTGCCCGCTTTATGTAATGGCGTTTCTCCTTGGTTATCCTGGGCATTACTATTCGCACCTTTAGCCAGCAGTAATTCTACTACCTCGGTTTTGTCATTCTCTACCGCTTTATGGAGTGGCGTTTCCCCATAACTATTTCTGGCATTAACATCAGCAATGAGCAGTGCTGCGATTTCAGGAGAAGGAGCAAAATGTAACGGCGTATTACCCTGATAATCTTTAGCTACAATATTTGCCCCGCTTTGCAGCAGGAACTCTATCATCTTCTTAGACTCTATTTTGCTTGCCTGATGCAGAAGAGTACCATGGGGATGGTAGTCTGTATTAATCTCATCTGCCTCAATTTTGGCACCGTTTTCAATTAAAACAGCGGCGATTTTAGGAGAATGTGCTAGATGTAATGGCGTGCGATTTGTTTTGGCGTCTTTTATATTAACATCCGCCCCTTTATCAATAAGCAATTGGGCAATTTCCGCAGAACGGGCAACGTGTAAAGGGGTGATTCCGGGTAGCAATTTACCCCAATTCCAGTGATATCCATGTAATTGCTCCCAGTTGGGTTGACTTTGGGCATGAATATCAGCACCGTTGGCAATAAGTAACGCCGCAATGTCACGCGATCGCGCATAATGGAGAGGAGTCCAACCATACTGATCTGTGGCATTTACATCAGCACCAGCATTAATCAGTAACTGTGCCACTTCCGCTGAACCTACCCAGTGCAAAGGGGTTGTATAGTCTCCATTTCTGGCATTCACACCTAACCCGTTTTTGAGATACTGTTGAATCGTGGTAATATCTCCCTGTTCGGCGGCTTCATAAACCTGGGGCGGTGTCAGTCTGAGGGTGCTGAGGATTGGGTATTTAAACGTATTAATTCCTAAAATAACACTGGCTAAAAGTCCTACGGATACCAGGGGTTTCCAGAAGGCTGACTTAGAGGAAACGGGTTTAAATTTAACGGAAACTCGCTGATTTTGTAACTCAGCCAGGGCGGTTTCAGCATCAGAGAAGCGGTGCTTTAAATCCGGTTCCAGCATTGTCTCCAACCAATCAGCAAAGGCTTCCGATATCTGTATCCGAAAACACCGGGAATCCGTTGTCAGATGATTGACAGGTAAATCGGCGGGAGAACGATGGGTGAGTAAAAATAACAACGTTGCGCCTAACCCATACAAATCCGTAGCTGGAACCGCTTGTCCCAGAAATTGTTCGGGTGCCATATAGCCAAACGTTCCCACCACAGTATGACTTCTGGCTAAGGTACTGTAATAGGTAGTTTGCACCGCGCCAAAATCCACAAGCATTATCTGTCCATCATCGCCTCGGATGATATTTTCTGGTTTAATATCCCGGTGAATTACAGGCGGTATTTGCTGATGTAAATAAATCAGGATGTTTAAGATTTGAATGGCAATTTGGCGAATTTCTGTTTCATTCCCCCGCCAACCGTTTCGGATTAATTCCGCTAGTGAGTGTCCGGGGGCAAATTGTTGGATAATATAGAACGTGCGATCGCGTGGTGTATCTTGATAGAAATAGTCCAGATACCGAGGAATCCCCGGATGATTCAGTTGAGCCAACACCTGCGCTTCTCGTTCAAACCGTTCAAGTGCTTTCCAGTCATGAATCTGGCGCAGTGACAACGCTTTCAGGACAACTCGTTCTCCGGTGTCTAAATCTTCGCCCAGATAGGTGATACCGCTCCCTCCCTGTGCCAAGGGTGCTAAAATACGATAACGTTTAGCGATCGTCTCGTCTCGCGCTTGTAGTTGTTCCATAGCCACTTAACCTGTAACCGGATTGATATTGTTGTTGCCTCTGTTGCTATAAGTAGTCGGACAAAAGAAAACAACATTGTATTAATTTTTGTAAATCGACCTCAAACCCTTACTATTCCCTATTCCCCATTCCCTGTTCCCTAATCTAAACCGTTAACTTTAATTGTGTCCACCTACTTATGACTCACTCTATTCAGAGTATGCCCAAATTTGTTGCTAATTCTGTCACCCTCAGCAGATTTTATAGCAGTAGACACATCAATTAGGACTTTCCGTACTGTTGTAGAGACGTTGCATGCAACGTCTCTACCTATCGTTAAACCGAACTTTATTAGCCATGTCGTACAGCGATTTTACCCTCTATGAACTCAAAAGCCAATTTAACCTAATTATTCAGGAACGAGTAGAATTATTTAAGCCGATAGAATCAGTCATCCCCAGCCCCATTTTGCAAGAAATTCTCGCCGAGAATATTCCTCTCGCCTTAGAAATCGATACCAAAAAAGCTCGTTCAGAATTAATTATTGCCCCTATCCTGGTTGAATTGCGAAAATCCTTCAATCGAAAAATTAGTATCTTTTCGGGTACAGAGTTTACCGTTGACAAACAGAAAGGACTCAACGGTAAATGTGACTTTCTGATTAGCCAGTCACCCGAACAATTATATATCAATGCTCCTGTCGCCACCCTAGTTGAAGCCAAAAACGATAACATCAAATCAGGCATAGCTCAATGTATTGCTGAAATGATAGCCGCTCAACTCTTTAACCAGCAGAGAAATCAGCCAATTGCCTGTATCTATGGCGGCGTAACGACAGGAAGTAACTGGAAGTTTATGAAATTAGTAGATAATACCGTATCCCTTGAATCCGGAGAACATTTTATTGGTAATATAGAACTTATTCTGGGCATTCTTACTCAGATTGTCCATACTACGTTTCCCCAGACGTAATCAAGCAGCTTTATGGGTCTTCCGTAGTTAGTGTGCTAAATTGTTAGTTTAATTTGCCGGAGTATTTGCCATAAAGGTGTATTGATTGGTTCGCTAGTTATTCCCGTAGATAAACCGAATTAAACCCGTGACGAGTAATGAGTGTATATATTTAAAATTATTGCCTTTCCCCCGAAAAAATGCCAGATAATCCCAACACGACTCAAGACACTGTACAACTGTCCCTAACTGCTTTACGGGAACAGGAATTGCAGCGCCTGTACAACAGTTTACGTCAGGGACAACAACCGATGGCAGATTGGCAGGGGGGTTCTCTGGCGGTGTCGGCGGTACCGGGTGCGGGGAAGTCTACGGGAATGGCTGTCGCGGCGGCTATTGCGATCGCACGCTATCAACTTCATGGTAAACGACAATTAGTCGTGGTCACGTTTACGCGATCGGCGGCGGCTTCAATTAAGGCGAAAATTCGCGATTATCTTAAACCCCTGCGCTTACCCCAAAATAGTTTTGTGGTGTATACGCTACATGGGTTAGCCCTCAATATTGCCAACCGCCATCCGGATTTATCCGGGATTAATTTAGATACGCTGACGGTTGTCACCCCGAATCAAAGCCACCGCTTAATTCGCGCTTGTGTGGAACAGTGGATAGCCTCGAATCCGCGCCGTTATTCTAGTTTGCTGGAAGGAGTCAGTTTTGATGGGGAAGAAACGGAACGATTGCGGCGACAATCGGTATTGCGAACCGAAGTGCTACCGTCTTTAGCCTATACAGTGATTCACGAAGCCAAAAGTTCGGGACTATTACCGGAAGACTTATGGGGAATCAGTCAACAAACCAATGACCCTTATGACATATTAGCGATCGCGGCGGGATTATACGAACAATATCAACGAGTGACGCGATCGCGAGACTTTATTGATTATGATGATATGATTCTGGCAGCATTGCGAGTGCTAGAGGATAACACCGTGCGTCAACTCTGGCAGAGGCAATTCTTTGCCGTCTTTGAAGACGAAGCACAGGATTCCAGTCCCCTCCAATATCGCTTATTACAAACCCTAGCCACTGATCCGAGTAATCCTTACAGTCCCCTCAATTTAATCCGGGTGGGTGACCCAAATCAAGCGATTAACTCCACCTTTACCCCCGCTGACCCCATTTATTTTAATCGCTTTTGTTCCGAATGCCAGGAACAACAGCGCCTTGCTACCATGGATCAAGCAGGTCGTAGTACACCAATTATTATTAATGCGGCTAACTTTATCCTAAATTGGGTGAATCAAACCTATACGCAAAACCAGGATGAATCCACTCGTCCCTTTCGCCCCCAAACCATCCATCCCGTACCCCCCGATGACCCGCAAACCGACGCCAATCCCCAGCCAGAGGGGAAAGGGTTAGAAATCTATCAACCCAGTGATATTTATCAAACGGTAGAATTGTTGGGACAACGGGTAATAGACCTATTTACCCGCAACCCCGAACATAACGCCGCCGTCTTAGTCCGAGAAAATCGCCAAGGAAACTTTATCGCCCAGAAACTCGACTATCTCAAACGCCAGCATGGGATTGACGTGTATGATGTACAGGGGAGCGATCGCCATTCACATATTCCCATAGAAATCCTGGCATTATTGCAATTTATTGACCGTCCCCATTCTCCCGATTACCTAAAAGCCGCATTAGACGTTCTGGTTAAACGCCAACTGATTCCCACCCAAGACTTAAACGCCCTCGCCACCTATCCCGAACAATTCCTCTATCCCGGACCCCTTGACCCCCATCCCACGCCCGCAGTCAGTCAAGCCGCCAGATACTGTCGTAGTCTATTACGGGCGCGTTTAGAATTACCCCATTACCAGCTTATTTCCTTTTTAGCCCTCACCTTACAGTACGACCAATCGGAACTCGCCACAGCCGATAAACTCGCCGAACGAGTGGTTAAACAAACCTATAGTAGCAGCGCCATGCCTGCTACCTTAGCCGCCTTGAGTGAAATTGTCTCCTCGGAACGCTTTGAACCCGTAGAAACCGAAGACGCCGACTCGCGCTATTTACGTCGCCGTCAACTCACCATCATCACCATGCACAAAGCCAAGGGATTAGATTGGGACTACGTTTTTCTCCCCTTTCTCCACGAAGACACCATTCCCGGTAATCCTTGGGTACCCACCGCCGCCCAATTCTTAGGCGATTTTACCCTAGCCGAAGTCGCCCGGGCGCAAATTCGCGCCAGCTTACACGAACACCCCCTACCCACCGCCTTAGAAGCCTGGGAGAAAGCCGGACAACTCAAAACCGCCGAAGAATATCGTCTATTATACGTCGCCATGACCCGCGCCAAGCGACTCTTATGGATATCAGCGGCACAAAAAGGACCCTTTCGCTGGAATACCTTCAGTGGACAAGCCTCAGATAACTTACAGATGAAAAAGCCTTGTCCTGTGTTACCTGTATTAAGTCGTCGCTTCCCCGATTCAGTAGTTTCGCTAGCAACGATGGCAAATTAAGAGTTAGCCGGAGTGATGGTTAGTGATTTAGTATGGAACAACAATCTGATGAAGACAGACTGATAAATATACTCCAAAAGCACAAGAACTTGAAACGCTGGGTCATCGCTCAATTAACATCCCATTATATTTCCTGTCGGGAAACCTATGGTAATGATGAGAACGGTGATATAAAAATTATAAACTCAGCCGATACCCTTAAAGTCAAACAACTCATTCGAGAAATTCATCAGCAATTTAATCAGAATGACTCGATTACGGCTACGGCGACAGTAACGTCAACCAGCAATCCCCATCTGGAAATTAAAACCCAATATCTCTATGGCAAGGAAGTAGATATAATTATTAACCAAGGAACTGTAATTGGAATTGTCAGCGCTAACCGAATTTCTCAACCGAGTAAGCAAAAACTGAACCAGGCGGGTATTGCTTTTGCTGAAAATATACCTGAATCAACATTTAGTAATTACTGATATGAGATAGGAAGAAGTCATGTTAAACATTAATTTCTATGGGGAAAATGGACAATCTTCTCAAAGTATTCGGATGATAGAAGATTTTTATCAGTGGCTAGCCTATTCAGACTTTGCTCAAGTCGGGCGTTCTAAAATGACCACGATTTGTCTTGATGGAGAAGAAGTAGAGCTACCACTAATCCATTTATCCAGCACCACAAGAAGTATGTTTACTGCCTGTTTTAATGAAATGATATTGAAAGAAACAGCAGCCATGTTAGTAGACTTAGAGGAAACCCTCTCCAAAGAAATATTAGGAGAAAGAACGTATCGACTAAAAAAACTTTTAGAACTATTGGATTGCTGTAAAAATAGTCGTTTTATTTATTTGCAAAGGGAGTAGTAATATTAAATTTGGGATGTAATGCCCATGTGATTCTAGTTGTTTGGGTGATGTAAACGTTGCCTATGTTGGGATTTTCAACAATTGTTCTATTTTACCTTTATCTAAATTCAAAAACAGATAATCATTCCAGCAGGCAATTATAGCAGTAGACACATCGATTAGGACTTTCGGCACCATTGTAGAGACGTTGCATGCAACGTCTCTACATAAATGATGTGTCCTAACTTGTAAAGAATCGAATCAAACAGCATTTCATCAGCGGCAAATTCCTCAAACGTTATTCCGGCTGTTCGTTCCTGAATACTCGAAATTGCCTGCAAAATATCTTGAACTCGCAGTTGCCAACCTCTAGAAGACACGAATCACATCCTCCAAAACAGGTTCACGCAAATGCTCTCGTAACGCATCTTGAGTCCCTAAATCGACAGGACAGCCTAAAATATCTTCTAGATAAAGCCGGATGCGACTAAAACCAAATAATCCTATCGGTTGAGAAAATTCGACCAGAAAATCCACATCACTGTCGGTTCTCGCTTCATCCCGCGCGACAGAACCAAACAACTCCAACGACTTGACACCAAGTTCTTGAAGTTTCAATTGATGAGCTTTAACAATGGCTAACACATCCTCTCGTTTCACCGTTATCCCCCCACTCATTCAGCCAATACGACTAATAAGAATATTATCTAACACTCCAGACATTAAGTTGAAAAAAATAGCCAGCAGCAATGCCAACCGTACCTGATTAATTGACTTTTGAAAGTAGTCCTCAAAAAAGATAATGGTGCGTTACGCTTTGCTAACGCACCCTACAATGATTGGTGTAAGATGTGAGTTCAACTAAAGGTATTTAATGTAATGGTATCAGTAGGGGCGGGTTTAGCCTATCAATGTAGATGCTCACCAATAACTGGGCAACAAAACCCGCCCAAACCCCAAATTTACCCCTTCAACTTTTTGCCTAAAAGTTGGTTGGTTAATTTGGGATTTGCCCGTCCATTGGTTTCCTTCATCACCTGTCCCACAAAAAACCCTTGCAGCTTGGTTTTCCCATTCCGATACTGTTCCAATTTCTTGGGATTAGCCGCAATCACTTGATCAATGATGGCTTCGAGTTGGCTGACATCAGAGATTTGAATCAGTCCCCGACTTTCAGCTAGTTCCTTAGCTGAACCGCCTGTTGATAGGAGTTCTGGGAGAATTTCTTTGGCGATTTTGCCGCTAATCGTATCATCTTCAATCAACTGAATCAGTTCTGCCAACACTAACGGTTTGAGCGCGATTTCGGTAATCGCCAATTTCTCCGTATTCAGATAAGCAGCAATATCTCCCATCACCCAGTTTGCCACTTGTTTAGGATTGGCATTAGCGGTTACGGCGGCTTCAAAATATTCGGCAACCAGTTTATCTTCAGTTAAGACGCGGGCATCATAAGCCGAAAGCCCGAATTTCTCTTCATAATGATGCCGTTTCTCGGCGGGAAGTTCGGGGAGTTCACTACGCCATTGTTCGAGTTGTTCTTTAGAAACTTCAATTGGGGGTAAGTCGGGTTCGGGGAAGTAGCGGTAATCGCTAGACCCTTCTTTAATCCGCATACTAATCGTGCGTTGACTTCCTTCTTCCCAGAGGCGGGTTTCTTGGACTATCGGTTCCCCGGTTTCAATTGCCTCGATTTGCCGTTCGATTTCGTAGTCAATGGCTTTTTGAATGGCGCTAAAGGAGTTCATGTTTTTGATCTCAACTTTCACGCCAAACTCTTTTTGACCGACGGGACGCACGGAGATATTCACATCACAGCGCAGGGAACCTTCCTGCATATTGCCATCACTGATACCCAAGTAACGCATAATCCGGCGCAATTCTTGGGCATATTCGGCGGCTTCTTTGCCAGAACGCAAGTCGGGTTCTGAGACAATTTCTAGGAGGGGGATACCTGCACGGTTGAAATCGACGAGGGAGTAGGTGGAACCAGAGAGTCGGTCACTTCCGGCATGGACGAGTTTTCCGGCGTCTTCTTCCATGTGCAGACGGGTGATGCCGATTTTTTTGTCGATCGGGTTTCCGTCGTCATCGATGAGTTCGATTTCTAACCAGCCATGTTCGGCGATGGGGAGGTCATATTGAGAGATTTGATAGTTTTTGGGTAAGTCGGGATAAAAGTATTGTTTGCGGTCGAATTTACTATAGGGGGCGATTTGGCAGTTGAGGGCTAATCCGGCTTTGACGGCGGATTCTAGGACTTTTTGATTGAGAACCGGTAGCACTCCGGGGAGTCCCATGCATATCGGGTCAATGTTGGTGTTGGGGCGAGTGCCGAATTCTGTGGAGGAGTAGGAGAATATTTTGGTGGCGGTGTTGAGTTGGCAGTGGGTTTCTAGACCAATGATGGCTTCGTACTTGGTTTTGGCGGGTGCTGCGGTGGTCATCTGTTTCTTTGCTGTTTTGTTGTAAGAGTTTTGGTCTATTTTAGCGTGGGGGTTGGGATCGTCATTTGTCATTTGTCATTTGTCATTTGTCATTTGTCATTTGTCATTTGTCATTTGTCGTATGATCAACTCTCTACAATTACCCGATCGAGAGTGTGACGAATAATCTCCCGTTGTTGGGCATCATATTGCCAACGTTCCAGAAACGCCTTATAACTTCCCTCTCCGGTGATGGCACTTTCCCGTAACGCCACTACTTTTTCCTGCACTTGAGGGAGATTAATTTGTTCAATTAAATGGATCGTTCGTCTTCGTACTCGATCTGATCCTTGCGCCATGGCTTCATTCTGATTCCGACGGTGGGTAATCGCCATGGCAGCGGACATGGCTAAGTTTTTCACCAACAGTTCAGCGACGGTATCCGGTGAGGATTGCAGGGCTTGAATTACCTCTGGCGAGGGAGTATCCGCTAAACTGTCGTCAGCGGTGAGGTACGTGACAAAGAACCCTCTAGCACCATTTGTGGTTTTCACCAATTGGGCGATCGCACTCGCCGCGTCTACTTGGGAGAGTTCACCGGATGACAGTTGGGTCATCAGCGACTGAGTGAGTGCGATCGCGTCGTCAAAGGTCACATCGTCTGGAATATCCACCTGATTCCATCTCGTAATAAAATGCTAGTCAAGTTATCTTGATCGAAAATTCATCCTAATGCAAGCACTTTGGCTGGAAAACAATCAACTGCAACTCCGCCACGATATCCCCATTCCGCAGCCACCACCGGGGGAAGCCTTGGTACGAGTTGTTCGGGCGGGTATCTGCAACACGGATTTGGAATTAATTCGGGGCTATTATCCCTATAAGGGTATTTTAGGTCATGAATTCGTCGGTGTTGTCGAACAAGGACCGACTGAATTACAGGGACAACGAGTTGTTGGCGAGATTAACGCCGTCTGTGGGCAATGTCACTATTGTCAACGTGGACAATCAACTCACTGCGAAAACCGCACGGTATTGGGAATTGCCAACCGCCATGGGGCGTTTGCCGACTATCTTAGTTTACCAATAGAGAATTTGTATCGAGTCCCCGATACTTTACCCACAGATTTAGCTACCTTTACCGAACCCGTCGCCGCCGCCTTGGAAATTCAGCAGCAAGTCACGGTGAGTTCGACGGAACGAGTGGTGGTGGTGGGCGATGGGAAACTGGGACAATTAGTCGCCCAAACCCTTGCCCTAACCGGATGTGACTTGTTTGTGGTGGGGCGTCATCGGCATAAGTTGGCAAATTTATCGGCACGGGGGATTAATGTGGGATTCGCCGATGCGATCGCACACCGATCGTTTGATATTGCGGTTGAGTGTACCGGGAATCCGGCTGGATTTGAACTCGCCCGCCGCGCTTTACGTCCACGGGGTATTTTAGTCCTGAAAAGTACCTACGCGGGTCAATTAACCTTTGATGCATCATCTCTGGTTGTAGACGAAATTACCCTAATTGGGTCGCGTTGTGGTCCGTTTGCCCCCGCCCTGGAGTTACTGGCGTCAGGACGGGTGGATGTGAAACCACTGATTCAGGGTCATTATCCGTTACGAGAGGGAATTAAAGCCGTTGAACAGGCAAAAACTAAGGGCGTGTTGAAGGTTTTATTGGATATGAGTGATCAGTAGTTTGTCATTGGTCATTAGTCATTGGTCATTGGTCATTGGTCATTGGTCATTAGTCATTGGTCATTGGTCATTGGTTATACTCGCTTGCCGAAAAGAAGCCAATCAGGATGAGATTTCAGGATAAAAACAGGGAGGGTCAAGTCGGGTGCAAATCGGATGGTTAGAAGATAAACAGACAAAGGCAAAGGCGATCGAACTGACCAATGTTATTCGTTTTTTTGCCAATCGCGGTTGGACACCAGCCACCAGTTCTAATTTTTCCTTCGTTAAGGATCAGGAACAAAAAGCCTTTGTTATTTCCCGTTCTGGACAGGATAAAAGCCAGTTTAAACCCAATCATTTCATGTTGATAGATGAACGAGGTCAAGCGATTGAACCGAAAGAGGCAAAACCCTCAGCCGAAACCTTAATTCACCTAAGTCTTTATAACTGGCAACCCATTGAATGTGTGCTGCATACCCATTCCCCGGCGTCTACCGTGTTATCGATGAAATATGCTGGATTAGGAACAGATTTTGCCCATCCTGGTGAAATGACCTTTACGGGCTACGAAATTAAAAAAGCCTTTGATGGCATTGACACCCACGACACAACCGTAACGCTGCCCATTTTTCCCAATTCCCAAAACATGGTAGAATTTGCGAACAATTTGAATCACTATTTAGCTCAACGTGACGAGTTATTTGGCTTCGCGATCGCGGGTCATGGGTTATATACTTGGGGAAACACGATTCAGGCGGCGAAACGTCATGTTGAAGCCTGGGAATTTCTGTTCGAGTGTCGTTTATTGGAGTTAAGGATGGGATGAGTGTTACCCTAACCGATGTCAAGTATATTTTGTTGGATATTGAAGGCACAACCTCTGATATTCAATTTGTGCATAAGGTGATGTTTCCTTACTCTAGAGAACGGTTGGAACAGTTTGTTTTAAGCCATAAGAATTTAGATGAGGTGGTTGAGGCGATTAACCTGACGCAGCAGACGGTTAAAGCTGAACAAGGACAAGAGATTGATTTAGAGGGCGCGATCGCGACTTTACTCCACTGGATTGATCGCGATCGCAAACACCCCGCCCTGAAATCCATTCAAGGACTAATTTGGAAAGAGGGATTCGAGACGGAGGCATTTAAATCACATCTTTACCCTGATGTCAAGCCAAAGTTAGAAGAATGGGCGCGATCGGGGTTAAAATTAGGGATTTATTCCTCTGGGTCAATTGCCACGCAAAAAATGTTTTTCAGCCACACAGTCGAAGGTGATTTAACCCCACTATTTTCTAACTATTTCGATTTGACGACGGGGAGTAAAAAAGAAGCGATGAGTTACGAACAGATTATCGAGGTTTTAGGATTAGCGCCCAATAAAATTGTATTCTTTTCCGATGTTCCCGCTGAATTAGTTGCGGCGCGAGAGAAAGGGTTACGAGTGGTTCATGTCAAGCGCGAGGAAACCGAATCTTGGTCTGACGTACCAGAAGTAGAATCGTTTCAAGACGTATCGTTGGACACATAAGCGAAGTTAGATGCCAGGAAATAAATTTCCGGCTGAAAGCTTAAGTAAGCTAAAGCTTACTCCATTAAACACGTTGAAGGCTTCTTTGGCTTTAGCAAGATCTGTGAATTGACTGTATGGCATTGTTGTTCGATCTGATCAAATCAATTCACACCTTAGAAAACAGGTAAATCTAAAACAAATCCGGGTAAAACAGCTTCTCCTGATAAACTCGCAGGTAACTGCACAATCTCAACAGTCTGATTTGGACGATAAATTTGCACCTGTTGGGCTTGCGGATTAATCAACCACCCTAAACGCAAACCACTGTTCAGGTATTCCTGCATTTTGGTTTGCAACTCTGGCAGGGAATCGGTGCGAGAACGCAATTCGATGACAAAATCAGGACAAATGGGCGGAAATTTTGCTTGTTCTTCTGGAGTTAGCGATTCCCAGCGTTCATTGGTAACCCAAGCGACATCGGGAGAACGATCTCCGCCATTGGGTAAGCGAAATATGGTAGACGAACTAAAGACTCGTCCCCGTTGAGTTTGGCGATTCCAAAACCACACTTGACCGTTCAAATCAGCTTCTCGATTTCCACTCACGCCACCAACGGGAGGCATAATAATTAATTCTCCTTTAGCCGTTCGTTCGAGTTGCCAATTGTGATTGGCTTGGCAGAGTTGATAAAATTGTTCATCGCTTAAACCAACGTTGTCTAAGTTTAGAATTACTGGAGTTGAAGTAATCGTTGCCATGCCATAAACCCATAGAATACTGACCCGTTAAACCTTGCATATCCTCTCATATTAGCAAATAGGAGTTAGACTCGCGATCGCACGGACAACCCGAACTATTCTTTTAGGTTGAATCGGTTAATAATGAAGGTCTGCGATCGCCAAGACAGGGCGACCCGAAATTGAATGGAATTGTGTTGTTGATTAAACCAAGCGGGTCGCCCTTACAGGAAGATGATCGGGGTTTTGGTTCTAGTATCCGATCGCCCAATCGTATCTATCCTGATCCAAGCAACGCGATCGCACGTTTCCTCCTTATCCCCTAACTTCTTCCCATTCCCAGGAAGACGGGGAAGCATCACTCCCCAGTCTACCCCTGTTCATTTCTACCACCTGATTGAGATAAGGAAAACTTTTAGACTTTAGGCTTACGTTTTAATCATTTAAACTTCATCAAACTTAACAGGGCAGAAAACGTCACAGGTCAATCCTGATTTGATCAGGGTTTGAGGTTGTAGTACAATGTTAACTTAATCCTGTATTGTGCTAATTTTATAGCAATTTTTCAACTTTAAACGCTTCAAACCCTTATAAATACGTTATTTTATCCCGTAACACTGCGGCAAACGTGAAACACGACAAGCATCTTACATTACCCAATTTCCTCAACTCAGACCGAGGTAAATTTGACAAAGGAACCTTTTTATGCATCTGAGGTTTAATCAAAAAGGAACAACTGGGGGGAATAGGAATGCAACTCAGCAGGAGTTAGAGGAAGTGCGATCGCATAAGACACAGATCACCGAATCTCTGCTTAAGCCAACAAATTGAGGAACCAGTGACTGGATGGGAGGGAAGAAATAGGGCGCGATCGCACCGCGACTCAACCCAAATAATTCTCTTTATACAGTTGCGCGGTCTTCGCTTTAAATTGAGGACAGGGCGACCCGATCGCATTGAATAGAGTGGTGTTGTTAATTAAACCAAGCGGGTCGCCCCTACAAGAAGTAATTTGACAAAAGTACATTCAGTTATCCCTGTTTGACTGGTAGGGAATCACCGATCCTTTTAGGTCGAATGCCACTGACTTTAGAGTTTGTAGTAAGCGCTTTAGCGCTTCTGGCACTAAAGTGCCTACTACGAACCCAGCGTAAGTCAGTGACATTCCTTTTCGGTCGGTGAGAATGTCAACGATGTCCTGCATCAGATGTTTTATCTGGATCAACGGTTAACCAACTGTTTTTGAAATACCAGCCATTTTTCCATAGCATCAGAATTAGAGTCTACCCCTTTCTGCAATAAAATTACCCCATCTTCAAACCCAATAATGCCATACTCCTGCTTTGCCGTTACCTGATCAATGAGTGATACCAGCGACTTCAAGAGTCCTCGTTCCTGATCAAAAGCCACCTGATATTGCTGCAATCGCCAAAGGTCAGCAATCATATAGTCTACATTAATAACCTCTTGCTGATCATTGCGTAACTTTAAATCCGGTAAGCGGATAATTTCACGGCGACTAGAGAGATGAGGAATAATATACGTTGTCGCCGAAACACTGGCATCCGGTGGAATTTGGGCAACTAAAGGACGCATTTGTTGCACATGCCGCCACTGTTGGGGTAATGAGATATGTACCCACGGGTCAAAGGAATCCGGTAGCATAAAATAAAACGCCCGATTTAACGCTGAAGCACTGGAGGTATAGGAGAAAAATAGCGTCAAACTAATACAAAAAATCCAAAAATATCGAAAGTGCGATCGCTTATATAACCCTTGATGCTTTGACCACCAGAGAATCACCCCATAAAACAACCCTGGCACCACCGTAAGCGCATAACGAATATTAATCGCCAGTACCGATTCTCCCTGACCTAAAAATAACTTAAGTAAGGGAAATCCAGCTATCATCCAAGAGGCGGGTGAAATCGCTGGCACAAACGCCAACGGTAACCATTGCCCCAATAAATAATTCAACGTGCGACCAAAGGGTGTAACCAATTCCACCAACACCCGCCCTGGATTACTCACCATTCCCCAGATAATTTCTAACGTAGACGCCTCATCCCCTGAAGCATATTGACCGAATCGTTCCATCATAAACCGCTGCGAAATATCTTCTGAAAATAACGGCATAACTAGATTCGTCAGCAGAATTATATAGCCAAAACTTAAGCTACAAACCGCTAACCCAATCCGGGGATAGCGCCGACTTAGGATTAAGTAGACTCCCACACCAAACAAGCCGATTCCCGCATCTTCGCGCACGGCTAAAAGGAACACGGCTAATAGCCAAAACAGCCACCAGCAGCGTTTTTCCATCGCTAGCAACAGTCCGAAAACAAATAGGGGAATCTGGGAAATATCGTGAAAGTTCGATAACGTTGGACCAATAACTGCATTCGCACAGTAAAAGCTAACCGTAATCATCCCAGCTAAGGTTGGTTCCAGATACTCTCGTGCGAGACCATACAACACCAAACCTGCCGCCGTGACCAATGTTATCTGCAATACAGTTAACGTGGCGGGTGTAGGAAATAAAGCATACAGGGGTAACCAAAGTAACAACGCTGGCGTAAAATGTTGTCCCAATCGGTGATAATCCACCCTGGGAACCTCCCCCTGATGAACCACATTCGTCGAAAGTTGGGAGGATAAGGAACTCTCAAAAAAACGTCCATGCAGGTTATTCCAGAAGACTTGATTAAAAATCCCTTGGTCGTAGGAGGAATAAAACGTATAGTGTCGATGTAAGCCTAAAGTTAAAGCAATACAAAAAAAAGCGAGTGCCACCGTAATCGCTAACTTTGATAGAGATACCTGAGAAAATTTCAATCGCATCATAGTATGTCCGGCTGTATAATTCGTCTATCATACCCGTAGTTATTTTCCAGAGAACATTATCCTAACGAAGGACAAAGGACAAAGGACAAAGGACAAAGGACAAAGGACAAAGGACTACTTAATTTTGCTACCATAGCGGGAGTCCCCTTGCTGATTGTAAGATGATCAAGAGAATTTCCTTAAGCTTAGGCTTGTTGAGTGGCATCCTATTCACAGGCAATCCAGTTAATGCTGATATACCCCTAACTCCAGTCTCCCCTGCATCCTCAACAGTTCCCCAAACCATTTCCCAAGCCTCCACCTCTAGCAATATCAAGCTGTTACTCGAAGACTTACCTGAGGGGTTCCAGGAACTTCCCCCCGAATTAACCGCCTCACTTGCCTCTCAATTTAGACTGTTAACCCAGCAATTCCAGGAAGCCAACCTGAACCCAGAAAATTTATTTGCCTTTGTCAATCCCGAAAGCTTTCAAATTGTGCTGGGATTTACCAGTCCCCTGTCTAGCGAACAAGATTGGGTAAACTTTGATACCAATGTACAGCAGTTACAACAACCCGAAATTCAACAGTTACTGGTTAGCCAACTGAAGCAACGATTGCAAGGGATGGGAGAAATTAACGTTTTGGAATACAAACCCCTCCCACAATTGAATAACTTTGCAGATACCTCAACAGGCTTTACTTTAGGCATCGATATGGAAGGAACCCCCCTACAATTAGACATGGCAACCTTTCGCCGAGGTGGGATGATTGCGTTCACTGGGGTGATGTATCTGAATGGACAAATGCCATTAATTCAAGTTGGCGATGTTGCCCAAAAGCTTGATAGTCGTATTGTCCAACGTTCGGCGCAATCCTATCCTGCTAGTTTAGCCAACCACTAGTTTAGCCAACCATCAGTTTTAAATCCCCAACCGACAACGTAGATATATACCCACCTGGCGTATATGTAGGGGCGGGTTTAACGACTATCTTTCTGGTTGCACACAAGATGTGACTAAACCCGCCCCGATTAGGTATAGCACTACTATTGCCTATTGCCTATTGCCTATTGCCTATTGCCTATTCCCTATTGCCTATTCCCTATTGCCTATTGCCTATTCCCTATTGCCTATTGCCTATTGCCTATTCCCTAGCGCTAAGTAGGTTGGTGGAAATAAACTCAACCATGTTAAGTTATGTTAACAAGCCTCAAACCCTTACAAATGACGAATGACGAATGACGAATGACGATCCCCACCGTTAACTTTAATTGTCCCCACCTACTTATATCATCGTTCAATTCTCTCCCTAATCCACTTCCGAAAAGCTTTTAAAGCCACACTTGAACCTTGCATCAAACTCATTTGGACAAATTGTGAAACCCCCTCAATCATCGGGAAATTCGGAAAAGTAGGACTCAAAGAAGATTCAACATAATCACCCGCTTGCAGTACATTAATTTTTAAAGTTCCCTGAGAAAACTGCCATAACTCCGGCACTCCCAAAGCGGCATAAGCACTCAGTTGTGTTTTGGAAGTAACATCAACCTCAATGGCTAAATCAGGGGGTGGATCTACGGTTAAATCTAATCGTCTTTTGCCAATCATTAAACGATGATTTTGAAGATAAAAACAATTATCTGGCTCGATTCCTGCTGCCATATCCTGGCGCTTAAACGTCGTTGAACCGTAACATTCGCGGTCAACCTCCAATTATTCTAGCAAAATCTTTACCATGTCACCAATAATTTCTTTATCAAACTCATGTTCTGATAATGGCATCCTAATTTCTAATTTACTGTGATAGTAAGCTACTCTAGTCGCTCGTTTTTTACCGAGTTCTTGCAAAATATCCTCGAATTTTGACCAGTTTACATCAGTTAAAATAATCCGCTGTCCTAGAGGAATACTTAACTGTTTGAGTTGTAATGTTACCATTTATAGTTACCTTCGGGTTAACCTGCTTCTATGTTAGGGCAATCACTTCACCTGTACTAATACCAAGTTGTGTTCAAAGATAGCAGATAGAGTAGATGGGGTGAGGGGGTGATGGGAAGATGGGGGAAAAAGAAAGTTCTACATTAGACGGCAACTTGGTATAAAACCCGCACAGTATTCAACCAAGTCGCAAACCGCTATATTGTTTTAGACAAAATCTCCCGGTAGCTACCAATAGCTTACCGGGAGAGACTCAGCATTTTCTGTTTGATTTCAATTGTAAGTTCAAGGACACCGATCAAAAATCCGTAAAATTCAGGAATTTCCGGTCTCTAGTTTCCATAAATCATCAAAAATACGGGTTGACAACGGGTTATAGCAATGCTAGCTAGGGTCTGCTGAATAAGTCTTGTGGTGGAGTTAGAGAGCAGGGGAAGCAGGGGAAGCAGGGGAAGCAGGGGAAGCAGGGGAAGCAGGGGAAGCAGGGGAAGATGAGGGAGATGAGGGAGATGGGGGAGATGAGGGAGATGAGGGAGATGAGGGAGATGAGGGAGATGAGGGAGATGAGGGAGATGAGGGAGATGAGGGAGATGAGGGAGATGGTAGACAAAATTTCTATAGCCCATTACCCTGTTCCCTGTTCCCTGTTCCCTGTTCCCTGTTCCCTAACAAATGACAAATGACAAATGACATAAGACAAATGACATAAGACAAATGACAAATAACCCTTACCGCTCAAAACTGTAGATTTTTTGCGTGGTTAAATGCTCAAATACACGGGAGGGACACTGACTCAGCGAGAACATTTGCCGATCAAGCTGAACTTGTAAACTAAGCAGGGGATCGACTCCAGTAGACACTAGAAATTCTAGACGTCCCAGTTGCGACCAAGTGCTGAGTGTATCTAAGATTTTCGCGATCGCAACGCAGTAAGGATGATGGCTATCCTTGTACCAGTCGGGTTCTGCCAGATTAGCTTGATCAAAGCCCAGGTGAACGATTAAAGACGGTTTCCCAAATAGTGCGATCGCCACAGGACGGGCTTCTTCCTGTAACAATAGGTTATGGCTTTCCGCTAAATGTCGCAGTTTTTCCAGTCGTTCATACCGTTCCGTCACCGGTTGCGGCGCATCTAACCACTGAATTCCCACAGTGACTAAATAGGTTTGTAGCAACAGATGCCCTAATTTCTGTGCCTTGGTTGCTAAATAGATCGAATTATAGTCATTGGATTCAATCAACAGGGGGACGCGATCGACCACCTCAATCCCATATCCCCTTAATCCAGCAATCTTACGCGGATTATTGGTAATCAGGCGAATTTTTTTGACGCCAATATCATTAAGCATCTGCGCCCCCATCCCATAGTTACGCAGATCCGCCGGGAATCCCAAGCGTTCATTCGCTTCCACCGTATCCAGTCCCATATCCTGGAGGGAATAGGCTTTCAGCTTATTCACCAAACCAATCCCGCGTCCCTCTTGGCGCAAATACACCAGTACCCCTTGACCCGCCGTCTCTATCATTTTTAAAGCGGCTTCGAGTTGCTGGCGACAATCACAGCGCAGGGAACCCAAAGCATCTCCCGTCAGGCATTCTGAGTGCATCCGTACCATCACGGGTTGGTCTTGGAACGTGTCCGGATCTCCCTTGACAATTGCCACATGTTCTGTTTTGTCCAAGGTATTGCGATAGCCATAAATTTTAAACGTGCCAAACTCTGTCGGCAATTTAGCCACCGTTTCCCGGTAGACAAAGCGATCGTGTTCTAGGCGGTAACTAATTAAGTCGGCAATGCTAATCAGTTTAAGATTATGCTGCTTGGCATACTGAATCAACTGCGGCAAACGCGCCATCGACCCATCGGGATTTTGGATCTCACAGATCACCCCGGCTGGGTATAAACCTGCCAATCGCGGTAAATCCACCGCCGCTTCCGTATGACCCGCCCGTTTGAGGACACCTCCTTCTCTAGCGCGGATCGGGAAAATATGACCTGGACGTCGTAAATCACAGGGTTTAGTGTGGGGATTAATCGCAATTTGGATCGTTCGCGCCCGATCTTCTGCCGAGATACCCGTTGTCACCCCCAAATGGGATGCTGCATCAATGCTAATCGTGAACGCCGTTTGATTACTATCGGTATTTTTAGTTACCATTAACGGCAAATCCAGGGCATCGAGGCGTTCTCCCATCAGCGCCAGACAAATCAAGCCCCTGGCTTCCACCGCCATGAAATTAATCATATCTGGTGTAGCAAATTGGGCAGCGCAAATTACGTCCCCTTCGTTCTCCCGGTTTTCATCGTCAACCACAACCAAAGCGCGACCGGCTTTGAGATCGGCTAGGGCTTCATCTATCGAGTTGAATTCAAACAAAACAGTTTCAGGCGATTCCACGTCAAAAGCGCGAGTGCTAGACCGTTACATAAAACTTACACAAATTTACCAACAAGTGGTAAAATATGCCGTTTACTTCCTGCTTCATTCTGGCGATGTCGGCATCCTCCAGTCCACAGGCTATCACCACCTAACTGGCGGCTGTCTCCAAATTCAGGGAGGCGTTAAAGTCTGGTCAATTTCCAACCCTAAATTTATAGCGTGAGTTACTTTTCGATTGTATCCCGTTTATCTGGGTAGAGAATTCACAGATGCCAGAGTTCTTCAAGAAGGGCGGGTTGAGTTAAGTTATGGGTTTGTGCCAAAGGTTCTAGCTCCCCCAGCTTCTAGACGTTCCACCGGAACGTCTCTACTCCCTCTGCTCCCCCAGCTCCCCCAACTCCCCCAGCTTCCCCAGCTCCCCCAGCTTCCCCAGCTCCCCCAGCTCCCCCAGCTCCCCCAGCTCCCCCAGCTCCCCCAGCTTCCCCAGCTCCCCCAGCTCCCTCTGCTCCCCCAGCTCCCCCAGCTTCCCTTACTACCCCCTCTCCCTCATCTGTGACTGTTTCAATGCGGCTTTCGCTTGTTGCCAAAGCTGCTCTAATTCATCCAGGGTATACTCAGACAAGGAACGAGTCGCGATCGCTTCCATCCCAGACAAACGCTGGATAAACCGTTGGTTGGTGTCTTGCAGCGCTGTGGCTGGATCAAGGTCATACCAACGGGCGACATTAATTAGTGTAAACAATAAGTCTCCTAATTCTGCCTGCTGCTCCTCTTTCCCTTCCTGGGCAATTGCCTGATGGAACTCCGCTAATTCTTCCTCAAATTTTGCCCAAACCCCATCCACATCATTCCATTCAAACCCGGCGGCGGCGGCTTTTTGAGACATTTTCATCCCTGCCATTAAGGGAGGAAGTTTCCGGGCGTATCCCTGGAGTTTGCGACTCAACCGTTGTGCCTCGGCTGGGGTTTCTCCTTTTTCGGCAGCTTTGATTTGTTCCCAATTGTAATGGACTTCTTCGGCGTCTTGCACATTGACATCACCGAAGACGTGGGGATGACGACGGATGAGTTTTTCGGTAATGCCATCTGCCACTTCTTTTAGAGTAAAGTCACCGACTTCGGCGGCTATTTGCGCTTGTAAGACGACCTGAAGCAGTAAATCACCCAATTCTTCGGCAATGGCTTGGGGATTGCCACGGCGAATCGCATCCACCACTTCATAGGCTTCTTCAATCACATAAGGGGTCAACGTCTCCGGAGTTTGGGCAAGATCCCAAGGACAGCCTCCATCAGGCGATCGCAATTGGGCAACCACATCGATAAGCTGTTGTAGGGCATTTGTCATTTGTCCTTTGTCATTCGTCATTTGTCTTATGCCTTATGTAAGGGGTCGAGAATGCAGGCATTTTGGTTAAGCTATAGGGACAATCCCTCAAGCGGTTCTATCGGGTAACTATGAATCTAACTATTTTTGATCAGAAACTCCGCATTGAACTGGAATGGTATGAGCAACTTTGGGCGTTCACCTTAGATAAAGGGTGGCAAATCCCCCTCAACCATATTACCAGCGTCACCACTGATGAACCCCCTAGCAGTTGGACAGAAATTCGCGCCCCCGGTACAGCGTTACCGGGAGTGATTAAGGCGGGAACCTACTACAGTTCTAGGGGGAAAGAATTTTGGTATGTGACGAGCGATCGCAATTATCTCGTACTAGCACTACAAGATGAACCCTACCAGAAAATTGTCCTAACGTTAGACCAAAATGACTTTTGGGCAGAACGTATTCAGCAAGCCCAAGCCTCATCGATTTGAGGCTAACTTCTGTTCCCTGTTCCCCAAACTTAAATTTATTTTGGCGAATAAAGCCAGCTTTGATATTCAGGATTAGTGTCTTTCATATCTTCATAAAGCCAGACCATGCGATCCAGAAACCACAGCTTTCCGGCATAGATTAGCGCGACACCAAACAGCGTGATCCAAATGTCAAGTTCAATGACGCCCCAAGCCACAAAACCTGTACCAATTGCTGCTACTGTCGTGAGGATATTGGGCATAGTTTGATGTCGGGTGGGGACGGGGATTGTATCTCGATTCATCCAAACCCGTTCGCCAAACACGGCTTTAGATGCCCAATTATCAGTTGTTTCTGGTTGAGCAAAGAGGCGTGGATTTACCCAATTCCAAAGTAACGCCACTGCAACCAAAAGCAAAGACCACCAACCTAGCCAAATTCGACTCCAAATGCCTAGAATGAGCAAAGGTAAAACTGTGTTGCGTGTCCAGACACTCCAAGGATTAGCATGACGTGTCCATGTAGCTTCATCCATCTGAAACAGTTGAGAAATTTTGTTTTCTAGAGTCATGGTTGTTATAAGTAGGTGGACACAATTAAAGTTAACGGTCGAGATTAGGGAACAGGGAACAGGGAACAGGGAACAGGGAACAGTAAGGGTTTGAGGGCGATTTACAAAACTTGGTACAGTACCGTTTTCTGTTGTCCGACTACTTATCTCAGAAGCGTCAAGTTCGTCGATTTGAGGTTCGTTTGCGTTTAGTTGATTTACGGCGCGGTTTTTGCTTTTGACGCTGGTAGCGCTTGTAGGTGGAACTCGTCCAATCACTAATGGAGTGGATGATAGCGCCGAGTTCTAAGCCGATAAATAAAGCAATCCAGTGGGCTTGATAATCGAGGAGCGATCGCGTGATTTGTTGTTTCAACTCTTCCCCAGTCCAGGGTACAGCTTGGAATAGGTATAGAATCGCGAATCCGATTCCCGCCAGGGCGATGATCCAACTCCCCAGATAAAGGATACGAATCGTAGTCCCCAGGATAAATCCGTGGGAAAAAATAGAGCGGTGGCGCATTACCTTTTGGTAAGGTAGCCAAATCCAGCGCAGCCACCCCCAGCGTTTAAAGGGGCGTGAGTAGAGATCTAAGTCGGGGCTGAACATGAGTCCACTAAAAAAAAAGCCTCCAGATACGATCAGGGTTAAGTCCCCATTCCTAGTCATGATGCGGGTTACAGCGGTTACAAGGGGGAGACTCCATAAGGTAATGCGATCGTGTATTTGACCAGAGGGCATATTTTTGGTAATTTAGTGTTAACCTAAGTAAGTATGTTACATACACGGGCGGTTAGCTCAGCGGTAGAGCGCCTGCCTTACAAGCAGGATGTCACTGGTTCGAATCCAGTACTGCCCATTTTTTTTGTACAGCACTTGTAGGGGCTTGGTAACCAAGCCCCTACTTGATGGGAACCCGGTGTACTGTTTTGATATAATCGCCTAACTTACCCACCCAGTTTTCCCATGTCACAAGCGTGTATTTTAGCTCACTTGAGTCACACATCCTCTGTGCCGAACCTGATCGCCTCTGAACCCACGTTAAGCACGGTTTTAATCGGGATTGCGATCGCGTTTGGATTCGGTGCGGTTCATGCACTGTCCCCTGGACATGGTAAAACCCTCGTCAGTGCCTATTTTATTGGCTCTCAAGGAACTGCACAGCAGGCGGTTTTACTCGGATTAACGATAACCTTTACTCATACGCTGAGTATTTTTCTCTTGGGTGCGATCGCGCTGTTTGCATCTCAATACTTCTTACCTGAACAATCCTATCCGATACTGAGTTTCGTGAGCGGGTTAACCATTGGTATCGTCGGATTGAGCCTGCTGAGGAAGCGGCTGCATTCCGATTCCCATTGTCATTCACACGCTCATGCACACTCACCCACTAGCCTTTCATCCCTGGTTAAATTAGGGATTGCGGGGGGATTAATTCCTTGTCCTTCTGCATTGGTGATGTTATTGAGTGCTGTGGCTCTACACCAGATTAGCTATGGGCTATTTTTGGTGGGCGGGTTTAGTCTGGGGTTAGCATCAGTGTTAGTTATTTTGGGTGTCGTCGCCATTTATGCTCGCCAGTGGCTGGAGCGATTGCCACAAACGGATCAAGTGTTGCAGAAGTTATCCATTTTGAGTGCGATCGTGATCATGATCATTGGTTTTGGTATTACCGTTGTTTCAGTCACTACCTCGTTATGAGGCAAAATCAATCACAACCTTTTCACAGATATCCAATGAAAGTAAAACAGTTCTTTGTTGTCCTACTGGTACTTGTCAGTCTTTTGGGCTTTCCCAGCCAAGCCTTCGCCCATGGTGTAGAAACAAACTATAACTTAAACATTAAGTCCCTGGAACTTCAATCGCTGTTCAGCACAGGAGAAGCGTTTAAAGATGCGCCTGTGATTGTCCATCCTCCTGCGGGTTCAGACTATGCACCGATTGAAGGAAGAACAAACGAACAAGGGATGTTTGTTTTTGAACCCGACTACTCCGTCAGTGGAGAGTGGGAGGTGGAGATTGGTGAGGATAGTCATTGGGATATGTTAACGATTCCGGTGAGCGATCGCGGAATTGATGTCGAGGCGATCAGCCAGATTCAGGAGGATCATCCTCACCATCATCACTATCTTGCCAGTCAAATTCTTGTCGTGGTGCTTGCCATTTGTTTTGGCATTAGTAGTCAATTTATCAGCCATAAATTCAAGGGTTAACCTCGTAGGGGCGCACAGACTTCATTAGTATCAACTTAAGGCTGAAACCCTTACTTAATCAGAGAGCCCCCCTACCTCCCTTAAAAAGGGGGGAACCAGAAATTAATCAAAGTCCCCCTTTTTAAGGGGGATTTAGGGGGATCTAAACTTTGAGCGCTAGTCATACAAACTCTTAAGTTGACACGGATGACTGACGTGCGCCCACAGGCAGAAAAACAGGCGATCGCATTTTTGACTTGTAACGAACAATGATTCCAATTATTATCCCACAAACCCTAAAAGTTACTCAGGAACAGTTTGAGAAACTCGCTGCGGCTAATCGCGACGTGCGACTCGAACGAACAGCTATAGGAGAATTAATTATTATGCCACCCACTGGGGGAATTACCGGAAAACGGAATATTGATATAGAAGGACAACTCTGGTTTTGGAATCGCCAGACAAAACTAGGGGTTGCTTTCAACTCTTCTACTGCATTTCGGCTTCCTAATGGTGCAGATCGTTCTCCTGATGCGTCTTGGGTGAGTCAAGAACGATGGGATGCTTTGACACCCAAACAACAGGAAGCATTTCCGCCACTGTGTCCGGATTTTGCGATCGAATTGCGTTCTAAGAGTGACAATATGGAACCTTTACGCAAAAAGATACAGGAATATTTAGACAATGGGTTGCGTTTGGGGTGGTTGATTGATGCGAAGAATAAAAGGGTTGAAATTTATCGACCGAATCGGGAGGTTGAGGTTTTAGAGTCACCTACGAGTTTATCGGGGGAAGAGGTTTTACCGGGATTTGTACTGGATTTACAGGTGGTTTTGGATGGTTAACATTTATTTTTATATACCAGCCAAAGTCTTCTAGCATGAGACCGTTAAAAACATCATTATTAAAGAGCAGGGTTGTTAGTAAAATAAATTAAATAAAGGCAGTAGTCACCGATCAAGGTTTCAAATTTTTCATGGGATCAACGTGGAGATATTAAGACGATGAATATAACCCTAACACCAGAAGCGGAACGATTGATTCAAGAAAAGCTTAAAAGCGGTCAATATCAAACGGCTGATGAAGTAATTGTTGAAGGGTTACAATTATTAGAGCAGCGAGATCAACACTATAAAGTGTGGTTAGAAGAAATTACTCGCCAAGTAGAAGTTAGTCTTCAACAGCTCCTTAAGCAAACTGACACAAAATCAATTCCTAAAACACCCGAAGAGTTGGGCTGGTCTCCTGGTTTTTTTGAGAAGACAGCAGGCAAGTGGCAAGGGGAACCATTGACACGAGGGGAACAAGGAGAATATGAGCAGCGGCTTTGGGAACTTTTGTAATTTATCTGTTAGATACGAATACGTGTATTCTCTATCTGACTCGTCGAAATTCAGCAGTTGTTGAGAAATTGATGACTATTCCACGGCAAGACATCGTGCTGTGCGATATTGTCAAAGCTGAACTCTATTATGGTGCTTATAAAGGTACTCGCCTGGAGAGTAATTTGGCGTTGTATCAGGAGTTTTTCAGCGAGTTAGTCAGTCTTCCTTTTGATGGCAATGCAGCAGCAGTCTACGGGCGTATCCGGGCGCGACTAGAAGCTTTAGGGACTCCTATTGGTCCGAATGACCTTCAGATTGCAGCAATTACTCTTGCCAACGACTTAATCCTAGTCACCCACAATACCCGCGAATTTAGTCGCGTCGAAGGGCTACGCCTGGAAGATTGGGAGTTGTCCGTGTGAAGTGTTCGCCACTGTCGCCGCCGGAGACGCGATCACACCAACAACTGACAAAGATTACAAGCTAGCTTCAAACAACTGACCAACCAAAAACGCCTTATTCCATAATTACTTTGGGGACTCTATTTGAGTCGGTTCTCCAATTTCACCACTACCAAAATTATCTATCATGAAATCTTTAAAAGCTTCAGCACGATCAATGGTAGCGAAAGAAGCAACTTGTATAGATAGATTATCTGTTTCTTCCCTGGTCTTTTTCCGAGCATCTTGACAAAAACTTGAAGTGACCTTAATCAAACTATTCTCGCTGTAATCAATGTAAACAGGATAGAAATTTACAGGATATACATTTGGGTCTTTGGGCAAAGGATCACCACATACAGTTTTTGGAAAAGATTCCTTATAAAAGGGATTTTCTATTTGACCTGGATTCACTGGTAAATTTTCTGATGGTTTTCTTGAGTTATTTGGTTGCTCTGGAGAAGTTGGAGCTTGCACTATATCAGGCTCAGACAGATTTGACTTTATAGTCGTTGCTACAACGATTATCAACATCAGTAAGCTTCCACCCCCTACGGCAAGTAACCAAGGAAGGATTGCTGCCCACCGTAAAGCAGATTTCAAAAGACTTGAAATAGTTTTTACTTCATTATCTGAAACATGACTCCACTTCCGAAGAACAAAAGTCATCATATCCCGACGTAATTGGTAATGCCAAAACGCTTTAGGCAATAGGTTGCTGATAGCTGGGCGATAGCGTTCTGCATTCTTGGTTGCCAACCATGGCACTAACTTGTTGAGATAAAAACCCGACTTAGATTGACTAACAATAACAGGATCAACCCAACTCTCTCTTGAGTACAATTCTTGCTTTGATTGTCGGTCTTGTATCTCCTGAATTTTTTTCTCTTCTTCTTGATCTAGCACCTCATAAAACTTCACTTCTGTGTCTTCTGCAACTTGTTGAGCCACAGGTTTTGAATTATCCTTTAGCCAACGAAACATTGCCTCTTCTACAGCAGTTCGAGGACGCTGATTGAGATCCCTCCAAATCGAGTAGCGATGACCGTTGATTTCAATCTCATCATCCCCATTTGAAAGGTTTTCACGCTGTTTTAGATAAGTTTCACCTAGTATATAGACGATTTCTTTACGCTCATTGGATTTGACCTCAGCAACTAAATCCTGTAACAGATCTTCGATTTGCTCAAAGTATCGGATGGTTAGTAATTTAATGGCAATTAAAACAACTTGGCGGATGAAAGAATATCGTTCGCGTTGAAGGATATTTCGTAAGCGGTGAAACCCTTGGTCAGGGGTAAATTGATTAATTCCTTCATCATACCGAATTTGCCCATAAGTTAATGCTACAGTTCCTAGCAAACAATTATATCGTGTAATTTTTATACCAGTAAAATTTATGGATCTACTTGTTGAGCATTCGCTGATCCACAACTCTAGCGTTCTCAGAACTTCTTCAGGATTTAGTTGGTAAGTGAATGCTAAACTCCTGCTAATTGCTGGAATTAAGTCTAGTTTCAGTGTAAGGTCATGAAGCATATCGCGCAATTGGACAAGATGTAACGATGCCACTCTAGGTAAAGTATGGTAACCAAAGCGATCGCGGACTAAATTATTTGGATCTTCTGATAGCTTTTTGAGTAAGTCATACAGTTTTGGGTGAAGTTGATTAGGGGGGTCGTATAGAGCCGCGTAACTAACTGTTAGAGCAATAGTAGCTCGAATATAGTCTTGTGGCTCCTTCGTTGTTTTCTCATCCTGATTAGTCAGGATACTTTTTAATTGGCTAATTAAACGTTGATCATTTTGCCAATTGTGAAGCGTTTCAAATAGTTCCTGTTCACGGTTATAGTTTGGGTCACGCCAGCGTGCCATTGCGTAGGCAGCTACTGCTTGAACTTCTAGTTCTTCATCTGCAGCTAAATGGCGTAAGGTGTCTTGTATAGCAGTAGGAGAAATCCAACCAATATCGCTTAGAGCTTCACCTAAGACAAGGCGAATTTGCTCACATCTTGCTGAGGTTCCATATAATTCCTGTTCAAAAGACCTATTAGCTACCGAATTCTGAACTAGAGTTTCTATTGTAGCTAGTGCAGCAAGAATTTGCCTGCGATGACTAGACCAGGCTACTTTAAACAACATTCGGCGTTGTTGGGGAAAGCAACCTTCAACTTTTGCTCGATCAGTCTCTGTGTTTATCGGATTTAAATTGAAAAAATTGCGGAGATTATCTAAATCGCAGTAATCAAGAGCGCGTAAGGATGGATCACGCTTCTGCCAAACGTTTTCTACAATTTCTTCTAGCGCGGCAAAGAACTGATCATCAAGCAAACCTGTAAAAAAGTTTAATCCCAAAGCTAGCAATTGTTCGCGAGAATCCAATATTTGATAGAACCAATTATTTAATGCCGTTTCGTTATTTTTAATTTCTTTAATCAATTCAATGACTTTTGTTTTCTGGGGTAATTCCTGGTTTTTATCAAACTCTTTAGCCAGAAGTTGTACAAAACGAGCAATTTTGTCTGGAGTCTGTAACTGTTGAGCAACTGTGTGGACTGTCAAATTTCCAATACATTGATCTTCAGGTTCAATATTTTCATTCAGCAATACCTGCTTTAAAGATTCAGTCGTATTATTCAGCGCCTGAACAAGAGCCTTAACTAAACTGTTTTGATCATAGAGTTCTGCCCCTGACAAGTTTTGCCAGAATTCAGTGGTTTCTGGAGATAGCTTCCAACTTTCAATAGGTATATCTGTGGTTATTATGACATAATGCTGTCTCGAAACAGCCATCTTATGAATTCGGGATAAATCATAGCCAATATTTTGAGGCGAAACCTGATTTAAAAGAAAAATTGTGGTTTCTTCGGCTTTTTGGAGTTCCACATCAATACTTTGTGGATCAGAACTGCGCTGCCACTCTAAGATAGGTAGTTTTTCATATCCACGGTTGCTAATATGCCATGCAAAGTACCTCGCTAAACTAGGCTTATCGATATCATTTCCTCCACCGAATGCCAATATTCGCTTTTCTTGAATAAATCCGAAAAACTTTTGAATGATACCCTGACTAGGGCTAACAAAATTAGGAGACTCAAATTGTTCTAGGCTTGGCTCGAAAAAGTCGGGCTTTTGTAAATAAGTATTTTGAGTAGTATTCCCTATATTAAAAGTGCTGCTATGACTGTCAATGACTTCAACATTTCCGAAAGAAGCTCCTCTCTGTTCATATAAAAAGGTAGATTTATCACTCATGATTTTAGCTTCCTTAATTTAATTTGGGAGAGAGCTTGACTTTTCTCTCTCAATTTTGAGTAGTGTTTCCTATGCTGAAGGTGCTACCATGACTGTCAGTAACTTTCACATCTCTGAAAGATGCTCCTTTCTGAACCTTCTCACTAGCTGAGCGAATTTTCCTTTCCGACTCAGATGGTTGCCTTTCCTCTGTCAGCTTATTAATATCGAGCTTCGCTAAGATTTGGAAGGCAAAAGCACTAGCGTGTCGTGCAGCAATTTTTTGAAATCCAGCATCATCGGCATTGCTCTTATCCTCAATCAGATCTGAGATACCACGAATAATTAACGCATTGATTTCCGGGTTGGCGCGGAGAGCTTTAAGAACACCGTGGCTCTCCATCTCTACTGCTAGCGCATCACCATAATTTTGACGTAGCTGCTGGTAAACTTCAGAATGGGTTGAAGCCACTACTTTGTCACCTGCGGCTATAGCTCCAACCCAAGCTTCCGGTTCCAAGTCCGAACTAGAACCTTGAATCCTCTCTAACCATTCTTCCTTTCTAGCCTCAGCCTTAGCTCGCTGTTCCAAAGGATAGCTAACTTGGCTAACATTAGGTCTTGGCTGGAAAGTTTCGACAACTTTTCCCGACTCGTACCCATAAACTTTCGTTGCGGCTACCACATCACCAAGTTTGACATCCTTGAGTCCACCTGCTACCCCAACGAATAGGATAACGTTCGGCTGGAAA
>NZ_JAVJQN010000088.1:0-8195 GCF_040218245.1 Coleofasciculus sp. E1-EBD-02
ATCAAATAAGTTGCTGGATGTGATGGTGTCTCACTTTAAGGAACATAAATTAATCAAGTCGAGAGGAAAACAGCGTACAGACTCAACCCAGGTGGTGGCGGCTATACGTCAAGTCAATCGTTTAGAATTAGTTGGCGAAACAATAAGAGCAACACTTAACGAAATAGCGACCCTTGCCCCGGAATGGCTACAAGAAATTATATCAGAAGACTGGTTTGACCGATACAGTGAACGATTTGAGAATTATCGGTTACCCAAAGAGAAAACCAAACGGGAAGAAATGGCATTGTTAATTGGCAGGGATGGACACCATCTCCTGGAAAAGTTATGGCGTGAAGATGACACACAAGCCGAAAAGTTGCGTCAAATCGAGAGCGTAGACACATTGAGACGTGTGTGGATTCAACAGTATGTATTTATCGAGGGAAGATTGTTATGGAGGAAAAAAGAAAAAACGGGATTACCTCCCAACTCAATCTCGATTGAATCGCCCTATGACACGGAGGCAAGAAATGGAAAAAAAAGAGAGAAAACTTGGACAGGATATAAAGTTCACTTGACAGAAACTTGTGACCCAGACACGCCAAATATAATTACCAATGTAGAGACAACGGTGGCAACAACTCCCGACGGGTTGATGACATCATTGATTCATCATAAATTAGCCGAAAAAGACGGGCTACCTAAGGAACACTATGTGGATGCTGCTTACGTTGATGCCTATCAATTAGTTGAAAGTCATCAAGCTCATCAAGTTGAGTTGGTTGGTCCGGCGGCGGTGGATGTAAGCTGGCAGTCTAAGTTAAATACAGGATTTGATGTGTCGGCGTTTTTAATTGATTGGGATAAAAAGATTGCTCAATGTCCCCAAGGAAATCTGAGTCGCTTATGGCGTATTGAATATGATAAAAGTAAGCATCCCGTCATTCAAGTGGAATTTGACCGTCAACATTGTACAACTTGTCCAGAAAGAAGCCGTTGTACAACTCCGCTTAAAAGCGCCCAGAAAACTGAAATTGCGACCTCGTGACGAGTATGAGTCCCTTAACCTGCGTCGCCAAGAGCAAAAAACTAAAGAATTCAAGAAAAAGTACTCCTGTCGTGCCGGAATTGAAGGGACAATTTCTCAAGGCGTGCGTAAATTGGATTTACGACGAACTCGATATTCCGGGCTGGCTAAAACTCATTTACAGCATATTGCTATAGCTTGCGCTATGAATTTATCTCGTTTTTTTGCCCAGTCAAATGGGTTGTTAAAAGCGGCTACTCGTACAAGTTCATTTGCCCGTCTACGCAGGGAGTACGCTTAATCAATCTTGGCTATTTTGAATAAATAAATATAAATTATTGCAGAGAGGGGAACACAATTTATACGCCTCAATTTGAGGGTTGTTTAGATGCGTCCTAAACGGAACTATTTCAGTACAAATATACTAAAACTAGCGTTAAGCTTTATGCCGTAATAGTTTCAGCGCTCATCCCTAAACAGAAAGAAGTAGCCTACAGCTTGGTATTCGCGATCGCGCAATTAAAGGTAACAGGCATTCTTAGCGAGTTAAATTAACACTACATTAAGCTTTCTACGGCAAAATCGTTGTAATGCTCCCCATATTGTTCGCTACCCATTCCCAATTTAAACTGAAGTTCCCCCCGTCCAGATGCACTACTGGAGGCTGAACCCCTACGTTGGGCTTAAGCCTCATTTGTACCCAGTAACGCCGAAAGATAAATCGCTCTAAGCCTGGATATACATACAGTGTAGCGATTTGGCAAAGGGGAACTTCAGTTTAAATGCTTGACACCTTACCTCAATTAATGACTCATTCCAGGGCGCAAGCTGACGGGTTACTCTAAGCGTGAACCATGAATGGACGTGAAGGAATAGAGCAGCGGAGTGAGGGGTCTGACCCCTGATTCGCCAGCAGTATCAAGCTTGGGAGAGGGGAGCAAGAGGGGAGCAAGAAAATCCGGTTCCCCTTCTCCCATGCAACAAAGGTAAGCGTTTTTCTTCACTATTGCATAAGACACACCGAGCGTGTTACCGAGCGTGTTACTGAGCGTGTTACTGAGCGAAGCCGAAGTAAGTCGAGGTAAGCCGAGGTGTTGCCCATTGCAAGAAAGCCCAGCGCGTAGCGCTATATATCCTCCCTGCGAGGGTGAAATCCCAGGGGAGGTGAACCTAAAATCAAGCCAAGCAAATCCGACAATTCAGAAAGGATAAAGGTTATGGCAAAGACGATGAAAGCTGCCGTGGTGCATAAATTTGGCGAACCCCTATCGATTGAAGAGGTTCCTATTCCAGAACCCCAAGCCGGACAAGTTCTCATCCGTACTGCTACCTGTGGTGTCTGCCATACTGACTTACATGCAGCGGATGGGGATTGGCCCATAAAGCCTACCTTACCTTTTATTCCTGGACATGAGGGCGCGGGTTATGTCGCCGCTGTGGGTGATGGCGTAACGTTATATAAAGAAGGCGATCGCGTCGGTGTTCCTTGGTTGCATAGTGCCTGTGGTCATTGCGAATATTGCTGGACGGGTTGGGAAACCCTGTGTCCTGATCAAGAAAACACGGGGTACTCCGTCAACGGGGGTTATGCCGAGTATATGGTGGCACCGGCTGACTATGTAAGTCCGATTCCCGATGGTGTTGATTTTGCTGATGCGAGTCCGATTCTCTGCGCTGGGGTAACCACGTACAAGGGGTTAAAAGAAACTAATACGAAACCCGGAGAATGGGTGGTGATTTCTGGTATTGGTGGTTTAGGTCACATTGCTGTCCAGTATGCCAAAGCTTTAGCACTTCATGTTGTCGCCTTAGATACCAGGGATGAGAAGCTGGAATTAGCCAAGCAATTGGGGGCAGAATTGACGGTGAATGTGACTAAAGAAGACCCCGCTACGGTGGTACACGAAAAAATTGGTGGGGCGCACGGTGCTTTAGTTACGGCTGTTTCTACCGCAGCTTTTCGTCAAGCTTTGGGGACGCTGCGACGAGGTGGTACTTGTGCTTTAGTTGGGCTACCCCCAGGAGAGTTTCCCACACCTATCTTTGAGGTGGTATTAAAACGGATTACGATTCGCGGTTCGATTGTTGGGACGCGCAAAGATATGCAAGAATGCTTACAATTTGCGGCAGAAGGTAAGGTGAAACCAACCTTGGAGAAGCAACCGTTAGAGGAGATTAATCAGATTTTTGATCGTCTCAGAAACGGTCAAGTAAATGGTCGAATCGTGCTGCAAATTAGCTGATTATTATGACAATCGATCCTGGGGATACTGCTGGCGAATTTAACATTCTGCCCTAGAATGACCGAAATACGTTAGAGTAGCTAACGATTTTATTGGATTTGACGCTCTTTTGTAACATTCGCCAGCAAAGTCAAGGGGCAAGGGGGGATGGTCAATGCCCAAAATACGCTGATTAATCATGTCACTATTCTCTTAAGACTCCAAGGCTGCAGGTGATTGGCGATCGCTCTTTGTTTGCTGGTGGTGCGATCGCGAACATCCTGGTAAGTTTCACCCTAACTCAAAGAAATCATCCCGGCGATACAACTCGGATAGTATCATGTCCGGTTGCATCCTCACCCGTGAACCTATCCTATAACTATAACTTTTCGATTTATCCGTTGAGTTTTAAATTGATCAAGATAATCGGACTGAGGGCTTAAGTCAGAAATTCCTGGCAAAGCTTGACTTACCGTTGGTTTTGGTTGTAGTATGAGGAAATTGAATCCTGTAATTTTGTCTTATTTTGGTCATTTTTAAGGGCAAAACGCATCAAAGCCCTAAAATAACGTCAATTTTTTTCCTAACTTGGGAAAAGTTGAGAAAATACAAACATATTTCAACACCCAATTTTCATCAACTCATCAGGGGCAGATTTGACAAAAAAACCCTTTTGTGCATCTAATGCCCAAACAAGAATCGGAAATGATGGAGTTTCACGTCGCTTTTGGTCGATTTCTGAACTATCGCTGTCACGCCAGTAGTCAACCCAAGATTGTAAGGGGCTAAAGCCCTTACTACATACAAACTCCTCATCTCCCCTGATGATGTGCCAAAATTGTTAAAACGGATAGAGTTCAACCCTGTAGGAGATTCTTTTGTGGAGTCGCGTTATAACCCCGTCGAGATAGAGGAAAAGTGGCAAACCCATTGGTCACACCACAACTTAGACCAAACCCAGGACAAGGCAGATAAGCCCAAATTCTATGCCCTGTCGATGTTTCCCTATCCATCGGGCAACCTGCACATGGGTCACGTCCGTAACTATACGATTACTGATGTCATTGCCCGCAAAAGCCGGATGCAGGGCTATCGCGTCCTTCATCCGATGGGGTGGGATGCGTTTGGGTTACCTGCGGAAAATGCCGCGATTCAACGGGGTGTCCATCCCGCCAAGTGGACGTATCAAAATATTACTCAGATGCAGTCTGAGTTAAAGCGTCTGGGATTGTCCTACGACTGGAACCGGGAATTGGCAACCTGTGCGCCAGATTATTACAAGTGGACGCAGTGGATTTTCTTGCAGTTTCTTCACGCTGGTTTAGCTTATCAGAAAGAAGCCGCCGTCAACTGGGACCCGATTGACCAAACCGTACTGGCAAATGAACAGGTGGATAGTGAGGGGCGTTCCTGGCGTTCTGGTGCGAAAGTGGAACGGAAACTCTTGCGCCAGTGGTTCCTGAAAATTACTGATTATGCCGAACAATTACTCAACGACTTAGATAAGCTGGAGGGATGGCCCGAACGGGTGAAGTTGATGCAAGCCAACTGGATTGGCAAGTCCATCGGCGCTTATTTAGAGTTTCCGATTATCAACTTGGATGAAAAAATCGGTGTGTTTACCACTCGCCCCGATACGGTTTATGGTGTCACCTATGTGGTGTTAGCCCCGGAACATCCCTTAACCCCAAAAGTGACGACTCCTGACCGCAAAGCTGCGGTTGACGCCTTTATTCAAGAGGTAACTCAGGAAAGCGAACTGGAACGCACGGCTGAGGATAAGCCGAAACGGGGGATTCCTACTGGGGGTAAGGCGATTAATCCGTTTACGGGGGAAGAAATCCCGATTTGGATTGCCGATTACGTCCTCTATGAATATGGCACAGGGGCGGTGATGGGGGTTCCCGCCCATGATGCGCGAGATTTCCAATTTGCTACGGAACAGAATTTACCCATCAAGGTGGTGATTGTTCCAGCAGATGCGGCTGACCCGAAAGCTGAACCGAAACAGGCGTATACTGAACCCGGTGTGGTGGTGAATTCTGACCTGTTTAATGGGATGGAATCTATTTCCGCCAAAGCAGAGATTGTCAACTACGCCGAACGGAAAGGATGGGGGAAAGCCCGGATACAGTATCGCCTACGGGATTGGTTAATTTCGCGCCAGCGCTACTGGGGCGCACCGATTCCGGTGATTTATTGTCCTGATTGTGGCATTGTCCCGGTTCCGGAGCAAGAGTTGCCTGTAGAATTACCGGAGAATGTAGCCATGAGTGGCGGGCGAGTCGCCTCGTTATCCCAGGTAGAGGGATGGGCGGATGTGCCTTGTCCCACCTGTGGGACAGCGGCGAAACGGGAAACGGATACGATGGATACGTTTATTGATTCGTCGTGGTATTTCCTGCGTTATCCGGATGCGAATAATCACCAGCAGGTGTTTGACTCCAGTAAAACCAATGACTGGATGCCCGTAGACCAGTATGTGGGTGGCATCGAACATGCGATTTTGCACCTATTGTACTCCCGCTTCTTCACCAAATTCCTGCGCGATCGCGGTTTACTCAATTTTGATGAACCGTTCCAGCGTCTGTTGACTCAGGGGATGGTGCAGGGGTTAACCTACATGAACCCCAGAACCGGGAAATGGGTTCCCTCGGTAGAAGTCAACCCCAATGACCCCAAAGACCCAGAAACGGGGGAAATGTTGGAGGTGTCCTACAAAACCATGTCCAAATCTAAATATAACGGTGTCGCACCCGAAGAGGTAATTAACAAATATGGTGCGGATACTGCCCGCATGTTTATCCTATTTAAAGCCCCTCCAGAAAAAGACTTGGAATGGGATGATGCGGATGTGGAAGGACAATTCCGTTTCCTGAATCGGGTTTGGCGGTTGGTGGAGGAGTTTGCGGCGAAAGGAACTAACCGTTCCACCACCACTCCTCCTGAGTTAAGTAAACCGGAAAAAGACCTACGGCGGGCAGTTCACACGGCGATTAAAGAAGTCACCGATGATTTAGATGGGGAGTATCAATTTAATACGGCGGTGTCCGAGTTAATGAAACTCAGCAACGCCCTCGGTGATGCCAAGTGCAAAGATTCACCCGTTTATGCTGAAGGAATCGAGACTCTGATTCTATTATTAGCCCCTTTTGCCCCCCATATCGCCGAAGAGTTATGGCATGGAATTGGTCATACGGATTCGGTTCACCGACAACCTTGGTCTACCTTTGAACCAGAAGCATTAGTCGCTGATGAGATTACGTTGGTCATTCAAATCATGGGCAAAACCCGTGGCACAATTCAGGTTCCTGCTGATTCCGATAAATCAGCCTTGGAACAGTACGCCAGGGAGTCAGAGGTTGCCCAGCGTTATATCACGGGTAAGACGGTGAAAAAGGTAATTGTTGTACCTGGAAAGCTGGTTAATTTTGTGGTGACAGGTTGATATCCAGGTAGGGAGATAGAATCATGTAGAGACGTGTCATGGCGCGTCTTTATGTAGGGGCGGGTTTTATTTACTACTATCTTTTGAAATGGTGCGTTACGCTTCGCTAACGCACCCTACTGGCGTGACCCAGCTAAAATGGTGCATTAGCAAATTAGCGGCAAGATTGGCAGAACGATTAAGAGCGATGGGTATTGACCCGGATTCAGAACAGTAGGGGCGCACCGACGTGCGCCCGATTTAACACCTCTAAACTTGATAGTATAATTTTCCCAAAAATATAGCGTGGGTTATAAAAACAATTGTAGGGGCGACCCGCCGTACCTAATTAACACAACCTAACCCTTAATTTGATCGGGTCGCCCTGTATAAGGTATCGTCAATTAAAGGTAAAAATGGTGCAACCCGCCCCATCCAATTAACACAACCTAACCCTTAATTTGATCGGGTCGCCCTGTATAAGGTATCGTCAATTAAAGGTAAAAATGGTGCAACCCGCCCCATCCAATTAACACAACCTAACCCTTAATTTGCTCGGGTAGCCTCCACCCGGTATTAGTAATCATCCAACACCGCATTGAGACAGGGGCGAGTCGATATAGGTTAATTCTCGCACCGAACATTGATGCAGCGACTCGCCCCTACAGCCCCGACAACCCCGACAACCGCTAAACTATCAAAAATGATTTCTAAATTACGAATCACGGCATCTTGCATCATTTTATTGGTAAAAAATGCTTGTTTACCTTCATGGGTGTCATTCTTCAACTCTCCATAGAACCTGTTGGGTAACGCTTACGCTCTACCCAACCTACATCTGACGTGCGCCCGATTTTATGGTAATATCTATATCACGATTTTATCTGTACAATGCTAGTAGTAAGCGATACAAGCGTTGATGGCGCTAAAGCGCAACTACGAACTTAGCTGTTGAAAAAAAATCGACCCGCCTGCGGCGGGAAGAGGGAAAAGAAAACAGGGTAAAGGGTAAAAGGGCAAAAGTGTCAAGTGCTAAAGAGTCCACGCCGCACCACAGACAACCCGAAACCCGTTGTCGTAGTACCTGAAGGCTGGGGTATTCCCGCTGCGATAGGCACAACGACAGTACCTGGGATAGGTGTACCACGAACCACCACGCAACAGCCGATAATGATTATCATTATCATTAATTATCCAAGCTTGACCATCTGACGGCGCACCTTCATAGCTATCATGCCATTGGTCAAGACACCATTCCCACACATTTCCATGCATATCGTACAAGCCAAAGGCATTCGCGACTTGAAAACTGCCCACGGGAGTGGTTTCCTCACGATACTTGCCCTTCGCACCTGCACCATAAATATATTTACCGTCATAGTTGGCTAAATCGGTGGTAATCGTCTCGCCAAAATGAAACGGTGTTGTTGTTCCAGCACGACAGGCATATTCCCATTCCGCCTCACTAGGAAGTCGGTAGTTCCAACCTGTGTACTGCGACAATCGCGCACAAAACTCCACACAATCATACCATGAT